>JAICJP010000150.1 GCA_025928375.1 Candidatus Sulfotelmatobacter sp. | reverse complement strand
GAGACGGACCATGTAGGGACGGGCGCCATCGCCCGTCTAGCCGAGCGCAACTCGGCTGCCGACGCCGTAGGTGTCCCGTCGGTCAAGCCCGGAGACACCGGCTTCGCCCGCGCCGACCTGCGCTTCAGCCACGAGTACGTCACCCCCATGGCCGCCATCTTCTTCGAGCGTTACGTCGGAAAAGATGCCAAGGTCAACGATCCCTCCACCATCATTTTCTTCCGCGACCATCTGACCTTCCTCGACGAAGTGATCTCCGAAGAAAAGAAGAAACTGGGCCTGCTCGACCTGGCCACGCAGCTGAAACTCAAGCAGCAGGATTTCGCCAACAAACAGGGAATCAAGCTGCACGGTGAACTGACCGACCGCAAAGGCTCCGAAGGAATCTGCCATTCGATCGTGCTAGAGAGCTACGCCTTGCCGGGACAGTTGAACATCGGCTCCGACTCGCACACGCCCCACGTCGGCGCGATTGGCTGCGTAGCTTTCGGCATTGGCACCACCGATGTGTTCAATTCCTGGATCACGAAAGATGTCCGGGTGAAGGTTCCGGAGTCGGTGAAGGTCATTATCCGGGGCAGGAAGCATCCCAATGTCACCGCCAAAGATTTCATCCTGAAAATTCTGAGCCTCGATTACGTGCGCAGCGGCAAGGCGCTGGCCAAAGTGATGGAGTATGGGGGCGAGGCCATCGAACAGCTCAGCGTAGACGAGCGCGCCACCATGACCAACATGGCGGCTGAGATCGGCGGATTCACCGGCATCGTTGCTCCTGACAAGAAAGCAGTTGATTTCCTGATCGAACGCCGCGGCATGGATCGCAAAAAAGCCGAAGCGATGATCGAGGGCTTGTACAGCGATCCGGGTGCACAGTACGCGCATGTCATCGAACTGGATGCCGCCGACATCACGCCTATGGTCGCCACTCCGGGCGATCCGGGAAACGGAAAGTATGTCCGTGAACTGAACACGCCCGTGCCCGTAGAGATTGCTTACGGCGGCACCTGCACCGCCGGCAAGAACGAAGACATGGATATGTATGCTCAAGTCCTCGCCGATGCGCTCAAGCAGGGCAAGCGCGTCGCGGACTCGGTGAAGTTCTACATCCAGTTCGGCTCGCAGGAGACGCGCGAGTACTGCCTGCGTCGGGGATATCTGGACATTTTTAAGAAAGCCGGAGCGCAGGTGATTGAGCCCAGTTGCGGAGCCTGCATCAACGCCGGGCCGGGCGTTTCCACGCGCCCCGATCAGGTCGTAATCAGCGCGCAAAACCGCAACTTCCCCGGCCGCAGTGGCCCCGGGCAGATGTATCTAGCCTCTCCGTTCACAGTCGCGGCCAGCGCAGTCGCCGGCTATATAGTGGAATACGGAGCGAGCGAAAGAAAAGAGTTGGTGCACGCGTAAGGTCGCCACAGCCCACGTAAGGACAGCTCCTTGCGCGATCCAGGCGAAGCGAGCGGTCGCAGGTCGCAAGCAGTTGAGAACCCCGCATCTCGCAAAATCGGGGAGATGTGGGGCACCCGAGTGTGACCCCGGATGTGCCAACGAGACTCGCATCTCGTGCGACCTGGCGCGCCGGCTGATTTATCTTCCTTAATGTCGCTCCTTTGCGAATGTGGCTAACTGGTTGAATTCAAGCAACATGGTTGAAATCAACCACTCCAATTCCCGCAACTTTTTTGCCCTCCTGAGGTTCCAATTACTAGAAGCAAACGGACCGAAGCAAGGCAAGAAATCGGCCCGCATGAGGATAAGTCCGGAGGGTTTTTCCGGGTCCGAGTCAGGGGGTTTTATGCGATATCTCAAATACGTGGCGTTGTTAGCAGTGTTGATGGTGCCGTTGGCGTATTCTCAGGCACAGGTTTCAGTTGGAATTGGAGTGGGCCCGGTAGGCGTGGTGGTTGGGCATCCCTATGTCGCGGGGCCGCCGGTTTGTGAGTACGGTTATTACGATTATTATCCGTACTCCTGCGCGCCCTATGGCTACTACGGGCCGAGCTATTTCGTGAACGGAGTCTTTATCGGAGCCGGCCCCTGGTACCGCGGATACTACCATCGCGATTGGGATGGCGACCGCTGGCGTCATGAGGCCTGGGAGCATGATCGAGGATGGGGCCATGACCATGACGCATACCGGGGATACGGCCGAGAGGGCTATGGGCATGCTTACGGGAACCGGGGCTATGACCGTGCATACAATGGCCGCCAATTCCAGAACCGCGGCTATGAGCGCGGGTACAATGGCGGCCAATTCCGCGCAGAGCGGGGCTTCCGCAGCGAAGGTGCTCACCGCGGATACCGCCGGTGAGTGTGCGAAGTAGAAGCAGAGAATGGAAAGCTGGCAACGCAAGTTGCCAGCTTTTCTAATTTGCTCGAAATCTTGACCGATCTAGGCGTTCGCGCCTTGCGCCTGCCCCGTGCCCAAGTCCTTAACCGCAGGGTATGAAGTGGGAGAGATCACGGTACGCTCTGGCGGCTGCGAGCCTGAGTTCATGGCCGCAGCGAGTATCTGCATGGCTTCCCCAACTAAAGGGGGGGCGATCACCGTGGCGGTCATGCGTTTCTGCCTTACCCAATCCTGTCCGGCGCGCGGCACCCCGTCGCAGCCGGTCAATGGCAGATGCAGCCAGGCGTCGCGTTCCTGCAAATCTCCAAGTTCCTCAAAAGCGCGGCGAGCTCCGATGGCCATGTCGTCGTTCTGGCAGGCAATCATGTTGATTTTCATCTGCCGCGACGTGGTGAGGGCCAGCCACGACTTAATGGCGTTGTATCCGCTCTGCTGAGTCCAGTCACCCTTGATGCTCTTTACGCTCACCCCCGGGGGTTTGGTCGCGAGCATGCCCTTGGTACGCAATTTGGCGACGTCCCTCACCGACGGTCCTTCGATATAAAGGACGTTCCCCGTATCGCCCAGCAAAGCCGCCATCTGCTGGCCCTGGATTTTGCCAATGGCTTCGTGGTCGCTCACCACCGAAAAAACGGGCACTTTGGCTTGCCTCCGCAATTCAGGGAGGTACTCCGCACTCGAGTTGATAATTCCCCAGCCAATACCCGCCTTTACCGCCGCGCGCGCAATCTGTTCCATGCTCGTCCCGACGGGTTCGGCAAGGATTGCATCGGGCTTTTTGGCGGGATCCTGAATGAAGCGCAGAATCTGCTGGGTCTGCTGCACGGCATCATTACCGGCATAAATGATTTGAACGTTAGCCCCAAGCTTGCTCGCGGCAGCTTCCGCGGACGCGGCCTGCTCCAGTTGATAATCGTTTTCCTTCGTAATCAGCGAAACCACAACGTTGAGCGTGTTCATGATGGGGGGCCTTCAACGTCGAATGTTACCGTAGCGTGTGAGTGCCCCATTAACGCATTCTGATCCGGACTCCGCCAGTTACTTCGGTCATGCAAGCCCCGCGCTGTCAGCCCTGTTTTCCTCAGTGTCCCCTGTGAGTCTTGTAATTCATCCACCACAGGGGACAGTGAGGAACACAGGGTCCCATTCTCGACTTCCCGCGGGGTTTCTGCCCTATACCATATTCCCGATTTCTTGCTAGAATGTGCCGTTCTGTGGCTTGCCCGCGCACGCCGCCGTGGTAGTAAGATAAAGGTAACCATCCCAGGAGAATAAACACCGTTATGACCTACGTCATTGCTGAACCGTGCATCGGCACCAAGGACACCGCATGTGTGGACGCTTGTCCGGTGGACTGCATTCATCCCAAGAAGGACGAGCCCGCGTACGCGACCGAGGAATTGCTGTACATCGATCCCGTCGAATGTATCGACTGCGGCGCTTGCGTTCCGGTATGTCCGGTGTCGGCAATCTTTGCCCTCGACGATCTGCCGGAGAAGTGGAACGCCTTCACCGAGCGCAACGCGAAATACTTCGGCCGATAGCTGACGCTTGTAGGCCGGCCGCCTCTGTTGCCCCAAACGCCTGTGTAGCCCCGGACGCTCCGTCCGGGGTCTTCTCTACGTGCCAGAGTGCGCCATCATTGGCGCGTGCTCGTGCGCTGCCGAAATTCACGACATCTAACTACCGACCGCCACCCTGCATTTCGGTACAATCTCCCAATGCCTACCGCCATCGAATGCCGAGATCTGCGCAAGACTTACGATGACAAAGTCGAAGCTGTGCGTGGGCTGAATCTCGAAATCCAGGCAGGCGAATGCTTCGGCTTGCTCGGACCGAACGGGGCGGGGAAGACCACTACCATCGAGATCCTCGAAGGCCTGCTGGCGCCAACTTCCGGCATGGTCTCCATCCTGGGACATCGCTGGGACGAGAACGAGCGCGAAATGCGCGAGTGGCTGGGCATTTCCCTGCAGGAGACGCGTCTCTCGGAGAAGCTGTCGGTCCGCGAGACCATCGACCTGTTCGCCAGTTTCTATCGCGAGCCGCGATCCACGGACGAGGTTCTCGAAGAGTTGCAACTCACCGAGAAGGCTGACTCCTGGGTCGGCAAACTTTCCGGCGGCCAGCGGCAGCGACTGGCAGTCGCGACCGCGCTGGTGTGCAATCCAAAAATTCTTTTCCTTGATGAACCCACGACCGGCCTGGATCCGCAGAGCCGGCGCCAACTGTGGGATATCATCCGCGTCTTTCAACGCAACGGAGGCACAGTTTTGCTCACCACGCACTACATGGACGAAGCCGAGCGCCTCTGCGATCGCCTCGCCATCATCGATCACGGACAAGTCATCGCCCAGGGATCGCCGCCCGATCTGATCACTCGCCTCGGCGGACACCACGTCGTGGAATTTCTTGTCGACGGCAATTCCGGTGGCGCACAGGATGTGTGGCGCACTTTGCCCAGCGTGGAGTCTGTTCGCGAAGACGATGGCCTGATCGCGTTGAACGTGAAACAGCCGCATCTTACTATCCCCGCCCTGCTGGAAGCGATCGAGAGGCAAGGCGGCAAACTGCAACATCTGACCACGCGGCAGGCGAGCCTGGAAGATGTCTTCGTGCGCCTGACAGGTCGCCACCTGCGCGAAGATTGAAGATGATTGTGCAGCCCACGATTGTGTAGCCCCGGACGCCTCGTCCGGGGTGCTCCAAACCGAGTACAAAGCCAGAGGTTCGGTATGAGCGTAGCCCAGCAAACTCCAGTCAGAACTCAACCCGCCACTCCGCCGCCCACGCAGCGCCGCAACGGCCGCTGGGCCGGCTACTCCCATCTGCTGATGGCTCGCATGCTGGAGCTGAAGCGCGAGCCCGAAGTCGTGTTTTGGGTTTTCATCTTCCCGCTGCTCCTGGCGCTGGGCCTGGGAATTGCTTTCCGCAACAAGCCCGAGGGCGCCGTATCCGTCGCGATTGTGCAAGGCGCGGAAAGCGCGCAAACTCTACTCCAGAAGTCTCCGCAAGCGAATCAGTTCAAAGTCCAGGTACTCGATGCCGAGGCCGCTCACCAGGGATTTCGGCTGGGCAAGTTCGATGTGGCCATCGAACCCGGCCCCAACGGAACCTTCACCTATCGCTACGACCCCGCCCGTCCTGAAAGTGTGTTGGCCAGAGCCGAGGTGAATGATGCTTTGCAATCCGCTGCTGGCCGGACCGATCCAGTGCCGACGAAGCCGGTGAGTTCTTCCGAGCCGGGCTCGCGCTACATCGACTTTCTCATTCCCGGACTGCTGGGCATGAACCTCATGAACTCCGGGATGTGGGGCATCGGCTTCGCGTTGGTAGACATGCGCCAAAGAAAGTTGCTCAAGCGTTTTGTAGGCACGCCCATGCGCAGAGGAGATTTCCTGCTCGCCCTCGCCTCCAGTCGCCTGATCCTGATGATCATCGAAGTCGGTCTGCTGCTGGCTTTTGGCGCACTTTTCTTCCACATGCGCGTCATGGGCTCGATCGCCGGTATCGCGCTCATCGCCGGAATGGGCTCGCTCACCTTCGGAGGAGTCGGCCTGCTCACCGCCAGCCGCGCGCAGAAGATCGAGTCCGTCAGCGGCCTGATCAACCTCGTCATGATGCCAATGTGGATCTTCTCGGGGGTCTTCTTCTCTTACGAACGGTTCCCCGCCATCATCCATCCCCTGATCAAAGCTCTGCCGCTGACCGCGCTCAACGACGCACTTAGAGCGAGCATTCTGGAAGGCACGCCGATCCTGCATCAATGGCCGCGCTTGCTGGTGATGATCGTGTGGGGTGGTGTTTCTTTTGTGCTGGCCCTGAAGTGGTTCCGCTGGACCTAGTAACAGCGGGGCTTACTCGATCGAGGTGCCGCACGTGGGGGTGCCCAGGTCTCGCCGTCTTTGCGAGACGTGGGAAGATGACTGGGAATGTTTCAGGAAGAGTGCTAACTTGTAATGGCTGAATCTTCCGCTCAGGCCTCGCCCGCAACCGTGACGAACGAGGCCCTTCTGCGGCACTTGCGAATGACTGCGATTACGATTTGGCCAGCTTGGCTTTCCGCACTTTTGCCCAGCGTAGCCGTTGCGCTTCGGCGATTCTCCGGCGAGCGTCCTTGCTCAGGTTACGTCTTGTCCCAAGCCTGTTCCCCCCACCAGCACTGCCGAGAGCGTTCAGCGCCTTCCCTACACGCTCCATCTCTTTTTGGAGACGGGCGTACTCACTCCGTAGGGAGGTGACTACCTTGTTCAGGTTTGCCATTTAGTACCCCCTCGTAAGTCAAGGTAACACGAGCGGACAAAAAACTTGTAACCCTGGCTGCTGGATTACAGGAACCAAATCCTCACTGTGGAGAAACGCTAAGAAGGAGCAAGCCTTCTACTTGATTCCAATCGTCCTTTTCGCGTTTGAATGACACTTCTCGCCGGGAATCGGAGTAACGCGGGTCCAGTAGAAAAAGCTGATTGATGCTCTCTACGAGGCTCCCATCGGCGTACTGTGCTTCATCAAACAGTGCTCCATAGAGCACATACAGGTGCGAGTTCCACATTAGGAGCATGGCCCGTTTATTAGTGAGTGCGCGGACCACCGTGCCTGGATTCCTCGTTGCCTGTGGCGCAAGATCCAGTACGCTGATCATGACGGGCCGGCCATCACTGAACAGGTGTCTTCCCCGGAGCTTGGCAATGATATCTTTTACCGAACTGGGATCTGCGGCCGCCGCACTATCGCCCAGAGCTGAATCCTTTGCGCAACATACGCCATGGTCGTGGAATATGATGTCGAGAGAGGTCAGCAACACATAAGAAGGATCCGGGGAACGCGCGGCCAACCTGGGCAGATGCGCTACCCGTATCTCCTGATTGGGTTTCACAGCCGGAGACGAGGAGGGAACGTCCTGCCTATAAGCGAGTGAAACCAGGCACAACAGTGCCGTGACCCACATCTTCGACATAACTGCCTCGCGCTTTACCTCAAATTCTAATCCTGATTGATTCGGGGCAAGAATCGGGGCGCCTGCCGTGCCTTGGTGGCCTGCTCGAATGCATAAGCGATCTTAATCAGAGTAGGTTCGCTCCAGGCGCGTCCAAAAAACGAGATACCAACCGGCAAGCCGAAGATATTTCCCGCGGTCACATTGATGTTGGGATAGCCTGCGACTGCCGCGGCGTTGGAACTTCCTCCGCCAAAATGGTCGCCCGTAATCAGATCGGTAAGCCACGCCGGGCCTCCGGTAGGTGCAACCAGCGCGTCCAGCTTGTTCTTATCCATGACCGCATCAATCCCCTCGGTGCGGGCAAGCTGATGATTTTTCGCCACCGCGTCGAGATATTCTTTTTCGGTAAGTGCTCCCTTAGCTTCAGACTTGAGGAACAAGTCCTGGCCAAAGTAAGGCATTTCCTTTTCTCGATTGCGATCGTTGAATTCGATAATGTCTTTCAACGTCTTCACCGGAGCGGAGGGGCCCAGCCGTGCCAGATAGGCATTCAAATCCGCTTTGAGCTCATACATAAACACAGTCATCTCGCTGTCGTCGAACTTGCCCAGAGTCGGTATGTCGGCAGGATCGACAATGACGGCCCCTTGTTTCCTCATCACGTCGATGGAACGCTCCATGAGCGCATCCACGGCATCGCTGAATCCGAAATACTTTCGCGCAACCCCAATGCGCGCGCCTTGCAAACCGTTGGTATCGCAGTATTGCTCATAATTGGCCTGCGCCTTGCCTGCGCTGGCCGCGGTCGCCTGATCCTCAGGATCGGCTCCAGTCAACACCCCTAAAAGCGTTGCCGCATCGCGCACGGTCCGGCACATGGGGCCGGCCGTGTCCTGGCTGTGCGAGATCGGAATGATCCCTGAACGGCTGACCAGTCCCACCGTGGGCTTGATTCCCGTCAAACCGTTCAGCGATGACGGGCAAACAATCGATCCATCCGTTTCGGTGCCGATCCCAATCGCAGCCAGGTTCGCGGAAATTCCCGCGCCTGTTCCCGAACTCGATCCGCAGGGATTGCGATCCAGCGAATAAGGATTCCTGGTCAGTCCCCCTCGCCCGCTCCATCCGCTGGTCGAGTGGCTGGAGCGAATGTTGGCCCACTCGCTCAAGTTGGTTTTGCCCAGGATCACCGCTCCGGCCGCGCGCAATTTCTGCGCGACCATTGAATCCTTCGGCGGCTTGGACCCGACCAGCGCCAGCGATCCCGCCGTGGTCATCATGCGGTCCGCGGTGGCGATGTTGTCTTTGATCAAGATCGGAATGCCGTGTAGCGGCCCCCTCAGACCCTTGGCCTTGCGCTCCCGGTCCAGGTTTTCCGCGATGGAAACAGCGTCCGGGTTCATCTCAATTATCGCGTTCACCGTGCGCTTGTCGATGTCTTCAATGCGCGCCACGTATTTCTCCACCAGGGACTTCGCCGTGAACTTGCCGGACTTCATTCCCTCCTGCAGTTCGGAAAGGGTGATCTCTTCCAGTTCAAACGGCTTAATTTCAGCAGCGGAAGATGCGGCAGCTCGTGAGACCTCGCGCGCCGAGCTCAATGCCGGCCGCAACGCGACGGCAGCGGAAGCAGTCAGAGTATTTTGCAGAAATCCACGGCGTGATAAACCCGAGTTGGATGAGCGCATGAGTTCCAGAGACGATCGAGATTGAACGCAGGCCGACCATTAGAACACGAATGCCCGTCGGAGTTCACGAATCGACAGGCTTGCCCGGTGATACGGAATACACGAGCTCGCGTTGCAAGATCCGCTGCCCATGTCGTCCACTAAAACTTCGCAATCGAGCAATCATTCACAAATTGTGGGTCAGATGCAGCGCCAGGGTGGGCGCCATTATAACCTTCGCAGCGCGGTGGACAGGATCCGGCGAAACAAATCTGTTTGCCGCTGGTGCAGTTAACTGTTCGTAAAACAGAGTATCTTCTCCGAGATGTTAGGCCGGCATGGCCCTTTCGTTGACTGGCAAAAGACCCATCCGTAAGATGAGTCAACCTAAGGGCTTGAGATCTCCTGGTGATCGGCCAGACCATCTCGCACTACCGCATCGTCGAGAAGTTGGGCGGCGGAGGGATGGGTGTCGTCTACAAAGCCGAGGACGTGAAACTCGGCCGCTTCGTAGCTCTCAAGTTCCTTCCTGATGAGGTCGCCAAAGATCCCCAAGCCCTTAGCCGGTTCGAGCGTGAGGCCAAGTCGGCATCTGCTCTCAATCATCCCAACATTTGTACGATCTACGAAATTGATGACCAGCACGGACAAATGTTTATCGCGATGGAGTTCCTCGACGGCGTCACGCTCAAGCATCGGATTGCAGGACGTTCGATGGAGACGGAGCTGATTCTATCGCTGGCCATCGAGATTGCCGATGCGCTGGACGCGGCCCACGCCCAGGGCATAATCCACCGCGATATCAAACCTGCCAACATCTTCGTCACCAAGCGCGGGCACGCCAAGATTCTTGACTTTGGTCTGGCCAAAGTTGCGAGCCCCGCGAGTTCTTCCAGCCAGATTGCCGCGGCCAACACGCTGACGGGAACGCTGCAGGATTCCCATCTGACCAGCCCGGGAACCGCCGTGGGTACCTTCTCTTATATGTCGCCCGAGCAAGTCCGCGCCAAGGAGTTGGATGTACGCACTGATCTGTTCTCATTCGGCGCCGTCCTCTATGAAATGGCGACCGGGGCCTTGCCTTTCCGTGGTGAGAGTACAGGGGTGATCTTCGACGGGATCATGAACCGTGCACCCCTGTCTCCCTTGCGACTGAACCCCGATCTTCCTCCCAAGCTAGAAGACATCGT
>JAICJP010000160.1 GCA_025928375.1 Candidatus Sulfotelmatobacter sp. | reverse complement strand
TGGGATCCTTGGGATCGAGAATGATGGTGTGCAAGCACATGCCGCCCGCTCCGGGCTGCCACTTCGGGCCGGTGCCGTGGCCGCGAAGGCCGGGCAGTTCCTTCCAGTTCGTGCCGCCGTCGGTGGATTTGAATAGGGCCGCATCTTCGACTCCGGCGTAGACGGTGTCGGGATCGGTGAGGGAAGGTTCGAGATGCCAGACACGCTTGAACTCCCACGGATGCTGCGTACCGTCATACCACTGGTGAGTGGTGAGGGGCGCGCCGGCGGCGTCGTAGACAAACTTGTTGCTCTCGCCTTTGGGCATGCCGCCTGGAGCCGTGGTTTCGCCCGCAGGGGTTCCGGGCTGATGCCAGGTTTTGCCGCCATCGTCGGAACGCTGAATGACCTGACCGAACCATCCACTGGTCTGGGAGGCGTAAATGCGATTGGGATCGGCAGGGGATCCCTTGAGGTGATACAGCTCCCATCCGGCAAACAGCGGGCCGTTGACTTCCCACTTATCGCGCTTGCCGTCTGACGTAAGTATGAATGCGCCTTTGCGCGTGCCGACTAGAACTCGCACCTTACTCATGAACTAGCTCCTTCAAAAAATGGCTCGTTGGCCTGGAATAGAAAAATGATTCTATCGAAGCCTGCGGTTGAGTCAAAGAGCGCTAACGAATGAACGCGGAGAGCAACGAGACAAAACATTTGTCAGCGGTAAACGCGGACGTAATCCACCAGCATGGTTTGGGGGAAGAGGGTGGAGGAGTCGGGACTGCCGGGCCAGCCTCCGCCTACGGCAACGTTCAGCAGAATGAAGAACGGATGCTTGTAGACCCACTTGGCGCCATGGGGAAGGTCGGCGGGAGTTCGGGTGGTATAGAGGTGATCGTCGACATAAAAGCGGATGGCTTTGGGTTCCCACTCGACGGCGAAGACGTGGAAGTCATCTGCAAAGCGCTGGCCTGCCGGCAACTCGAAGGGACCCCCGATGCCTTTGCCCCCACTGTAGCCTGGGCCGTGAATGGTGCCGTGAACGGTCGAAGGCTCTTTGCCGATGTTCTCCATGATGTCGATCTCGCCGCACTTGGGCCATCCCTTTTTCTCGATGTCTTCGCCGAGCATCCAGAACGCGGGCCAGATGCCCTGGCCGTAGGGAATTTTGATGCGAGCTTCGAAGCGTCCATATTTCTGAGAGAACTTGCCTTGCGTCTTGAGACGAGCCGAAGTGTAGTTGCGCGTCACGCCATCGGGTCCGGTGTATTTTTCTTCCAGAACTTTGATGACTAGATTGCCATCCTGCTGAAAGGCATTCTGCGGGCGAGCCGTGTAGTACTCGAGTTCCTGGTTGCCCCAGCCGTTTCCACCGGTCTCCAGAAGCCACTTTGAAGAATCTATGGGCGAGTCGTTGGGGGCATTGAACTCGTCACTCCACACTAACGTGCGGTTCGCGCGAGAGGGTGGAGTGCTGGTTTGCGCGGCAGCGCAGATGCCCACCAGCAAGAAGACGGCGGACCATTTGGGGAAACTCCAGTTGGCGTTCATTCCTGCTCCGATGTAATTCAAGAATCATCCGAACTATACTCACAGTGTCCCATTCCTGCCAGGAGAACTGAGTGTCTAGCGAACGTAGTAGGCGAAACTTTTTGAAAATATCCGCGCTCGGATTGGCGGCGAGCAGCGCGTCACGGTGGCCGGCGGCTTTCGCTGCGCCGGCTGGGGACATTTCTGTCCGGGTTACGGGGGGAACCCTTCGGTACGCGGCCGCGCCGGCAATATCCTGGCGAAGTGGGGAAGGCGGCGGGAAAAACGTAGTGACGCTCGATCCTGCCAAACGATTTCAGGATGTGCTCGGCTTCGGAGCGGCGTTCACGGATGCGGCGTGTTATACGTTCAACCGGCTCGAGCCGGCGGCGCGGGAGGGTTTGTTTCACGAGCTGTTCCATCCATCGGAGATGGGGCTAAACGTTTGCCGGACGTGCATCGGGTCGAGCGATTACTCGACCGAGGTGTTCAGCTACGACGAGGGCGAGCCCGATCCAGAGATGAAGAGATTCTCCATCGCGCATGACCAGGCCTACGTTCTTCCCATGCTGCGCGAGGCGAGAAAAGTGAATCCCGAGCTGTTTCTATTTTCCTCTCCGTGGAGTCCTCCGGGGTGGATGAAGGCTGGAGGCTCGATGCTGGGCGGTTCCATGCGGCAGCCCTACTATGCTGCCTACGCCCAATACTTTTTGAAATTCCTGCAGAGCTATGCCGCGGAAGGGGTGCCGATCCAGGCGGTGACGGTGCAGAACGAAGTCGATACCGACCAGGACGCGCGCATGCCCGCCTGCCTCTGGCCGCAGGAATACGAAATCGCATTCGTGAAAAAGCACCTCGGTCCCGTTCTGGAGAAGAGTGGGATAACAACGCAGATCTGGATTCTGGATCACAATTACAACCTGTGGGGACGGGCGGTGGATGAACTGGAGGATCCGGACCTCCGCAAATTCTGCAATTCGGTTGCGTTTCACGGATACGTGGGCATGCCGGAGATGATGAGCAGGGTTCGCGAGGCATTTCCGCAGGTGCAGCTTTACTGGACGGAGGGCGGTCCTGACTACACGGCTCCCGATTACGCGAGCGACTGGGTCCAGTGGGGGCGAACTTACACGCAAGTGCTGCGCAACTGGTGCCGCGGCATCACGGGATGGAATCTGGCGCTGGACGAGAAAGGGCGCCCGAATATCGGGCCCTTCACCTGCGGAGGGCTGGTGACCGTGGATTCACGGACAAAAGAAATCACGCGCAGCGGGCAGTACTGGGCCTTCGCACATTTTTCGCGGAACGTGCAACGTGGGGCTAGGCGGTTCGAGTCCGCGGGGACGGTGGCTGGGGTGGAGCACGTTGGATTTGAGAATCCCGATGGGCGCAAGGTTTTGATTCTGACGAATTCGAGCGACGCAAAAAGCGTCACCTTGAAGCTGGCAAACCGGAGTGCGAATATTTCGTTGCCGGCAAACTCGATTAGCACTCTGAGCTGGAACTGAACGCGTGCACTTGTGAGACCTATTCTCACGGGGGCGCAACAAGCAAGATTTACATTGTTGAGTAGTGAGTGATGGGCAGGATTTTGAACGTGGTCAGTGGGTTGCGGGTTTGGCATGGGGTGTGCAACCTTTTTCCTGTCCCCGTACTCAGAATGTAGCTGGCCGCGACTCAGCAGAGGTTTGCATACCTTCGAGTTGCGGATAGCTTGGGGATCGCGTCCTCGTCTCGCGCTCTGGTTGAACCGACACGGTCCAGTATCGGGCCGCAACTGTCCCGATAGCAGCACCCCTTTTTTGGATCGCACTGCATTACCGCGAATCCCGGCTCAGGTGGTTCTTGCGAACGTCTAGGGTTTCGAGGATGGATCAATGCGACTGCTAAGCGCTCGGCTGATTATCTCTCTGGTTATCGGCGTCACGTTGGTTTCGCTGTGCTCCTCGTATTACCAGTCGTACATGCTGGCGCAGGGGATGCGCCGGGACCTGGAGCACCGCGCGCAGCTGCTGGGCGAGAGCCTGGCGAGCAACGTCGAGCGCGATATGGAACGGTCGAACCCGGCGATCCTGCGGCGAACGGTGCAGCAATTCGCGAACCGAGAGCACCTGGCGGGCCTCGCGGTCTACGACCCACAAGGGAAGACGCTGGCCGTAGCCACCAACCTGCAACCGCTCATTGAGAGCGCACCGGCTGTTGTTGTTCAGTCCCTGAAGGAGCAACGAGAGATCGGCGGCTTTGTCCGCATCGGCATCGCATCTCTCCACATCTACGCCGTGCCGCTTCGCAAAGGCGAGGAAGTCACCGGCAGCCTCGCCATCGTGCACGATTCGGGATACATCAAGGGCGAGAGCCTGCGCATATGGCGGGAAACGTTTCTAAGCGCGCTGGCGCACGTATTCATTATCGTACTGCTCACGCTGGTAATCGTGCGCTGGAGCATTGCCGGGCCGATCGCCCGCACGGCGCACTGGATGAAAGCTCTGCGGACGGGCCGCGCGGTGGCGCGCATCAAGGCTCACGACCTGGATTTGTTTCGTCCGCTGGCTCGGGAAGTGGCGACGTTCGCCGAAAGCCTGCATACGGCGCGGTCCGCGGCGGAACTGGAAGCGCGCCTGCGCGAGTCGGGAGAATCCACCTGGACTGCGGACCGGCTGGCAGTGCACATTCGCGCGCGGCTGGAAGACAGCCGTTTGTTCGTGGTTTCGAATCGAGAACCTTACATTCATCTGCGGCGGGGTAAGTCGGTGGAAGTCAGCCAGCCAGCCAGCGGATTGGTGACCGCCCTGGAGCCGGTGCTGCAGGCGTGCGGAGGTACATGGGTAGCGCACGGCTCCGGAGACGGTGACATCGATGCCGTCGATGCTCACGATCGATTGCCGGTTCCACCGGATGATCCGCATTACACCCTGCGACGCATCTGGCTTTCCAAAGAAGAAGAGCAGGGCTATTACTACGGGTTCGCCAACGAAGGCCTGTGGCCGCTCTGCCACATTGCGCACACGCGCCCGCTGTTTCGCGCGGACGACTGGAAGCATTACCAGGAAGTGAACCGCAAGTTTGCCGATGCCTTGCTGGAGGAAATGGCGGACACGAAGCGCCCGGTGGTGCTGGTGCAGGATTACCACTTCGCACTGCTACCCAGAATGATTAAAGAGCAGCGCCCGGAGGCGCGCGTGGCAATCTTCTGGCACATTCCGTGGCCGAATCCGGAAGCGTTTGGGATCTGTCCGTGGCAACGCGAACTGGTGGATGGCCTGCTGGGAGCTGATCTGATCGGCTTCCACATCCAGTCCCATTGCACGAATTTTCTGCAGACGGTGGATCGGACGATCGAATCGCGCATCGACTGGGATCACTCGACGGTGCAGCGACTCGATCACCGTACGGCGGTTCGACCATTCCCGATCAGCGTGGAGTGCACGGAGCTGCCGGTGGAAGTGCCGCGCGAATCGGCGTACGAGGAGCGTGGCCGGTTGTTCAAGTCGATGGGAGTGGAAGCCGCCCTGATGGGAGTAGGCGTCGACCGGATGGACTACACCAAGGGCATTCTCGAACGGTTCCTCGCCATCGAACGTTTCCTGGAAAAGTATCCGCGCTATCAGGGCGTCTTTACGTTCGTGCAAATTGGCGCGCCCAGCCGTACGCACATCAAGCGTTATCACGATCTACAGGCGGAACTGGTCGCAGAAGCGGACCGCATCAACTGGCGTTTTCAAGCCGACCAATGGAAGCCGATTCTGTTGCTGAACCGGCAGCACAGCCACAAAGAAGTCGCGGCTTACTACCGCGCCGCCGATCTCTGCCTGGTGACGTCGCTGCACGACGGGATGAACCTGGTGGCGAAAGAATTCGTGGCAACCCGGAGGGACGAACGGGGCGTCTTGATTCTGAGCTGTTTTACCGGGGCGGCCCGGGAATTGCGCGATGCCTTGCAAGTGAATCCCTATGACATCGATCAGACCGCGGACGCCATCCGCGCCGCTCTGGAGATGCCGTCGGAGGAAAAGGAAATCCGTATGCACCGCATGCGCAAGACGGTCCGCGAGCACAACGTGTATCGCTGGGCCGGCAATCTGATCGCGGAGCTATGTGAAGTGCGCCTCGACGATCAGGCGGCGTCTCCCGCCGGACTGGGGCGGGCGCTGATATCGGAGAGTGGAGTCAGGGATGTTACAACGGAATATTGAGGAATTGTTGGAATCGGTAGCACGGGCCCGGCAGTCGGTTTTGCTGCTTGATTACGATGGCACGCTGGCCCCATTTTCAGTTGACCGGCACCGCGCCGTTCCGTATCCCGGGCTCCGGGATTTGTTGCAGCAGATCATCGATACCGGCCGCACGCGCCTGGTAATCGTGACTGGTAGGGACGCCCACGAAATCGATCCCTTCCTGCGGCTGCGTCCCGCGCCGGAAATTTGGGGCTCGCACGGCTTGCAAAGGCTTCTGCCCGACGGACGGTGCCAGATGCCGGAGATTCCGCCCACGGTAGCGGAAGTGCTCGACGATGCCCGGCGCTGGCTGGAGTATCAGGGACTGGACCATTGCGCCGAACGAAAGCCCGGAAGCATTGCCGTACACTGGCGCGCCCTGGCGCAAACCGAGGCGGAAGAGCTTCGCGGCCGAATCATAGTGGGATGGTTCCCCATCGCGGACCGCGCGAATCTGAAATTGCTGGAGTTCGACGGCGGCGTGGAGATGCGCATGCCTGATCTCGACAAAGGGGACGCGGTGCGCACGATGTTGAAAGAGACTGCGCCTAATGTACCGGTCACGTATTTGGGAGACGACATCACGGACGAGCGCGCGTTCCGTGCTCTGGCTTCGCGAGGCTTAGGAATTCTGGTACGGCCGAGTTTCCGGCGCAGCGCGGCTCAGGCGTGGCTGAAGCCACCCGACGAACTCCACGATTTTCTTTCGCGGTGGCTGGCCGCGACTGAGACAACCCAACTGACCCGCAGTGCTACCTACTAGGGCTTATGGCTTCTGCCCCAAAAGCGCCGGTTCGCAAACCGGATGCTCCCTTCTATTTCAATACTTCAGAGCACCTGCTGCGGATCGGCCGCTACAAGGCTAACAACCTCTCTGAGCTGCTGCGGGCCATGCAAGCCTGCCCTGAAGATTGCATCTTTCAACACACCTTCCGCACTCTGCAGGAGCATCACTTTATCCGACAGGGATTCTCCAACGATTTTGCTCACTGGAGCCTGTCGTCGTGCAATGAACCGGAATTGGCGGAGCGCCTGGCCGGGGTTGACGTGCGGGACTTCACCGCGCTGGAAGGGATTCGTCACCGCATGATCGAAATCATCCGCGACTTCGTGGCTGCGCATCCGGAATCTGGCTCTCGCCCGGCGCACGAGCCTTTTTATTTTTGCGCATCGGACATCGTGCTTCTGCCGACCCCGTACGCGCCGGATACGCTGCAAGGATTTTTGGACGGACTGCAACACGTGAGCGTGCACTCCATCCACCATCATTTCATCGAGGCACGGCTGCGCTTGAAGCGCATGTCGAACGATTTTTCCGTCTGGCTGGAAGAAGACGTGGGGCTCAATGAAGCGGCGAACGATATCGAGCGAATCGATATCTATACCAACACCATGGAAGGCGTCCGGCTGAAAATTGGCCGCATCGTCGCGCATGCGGTGAGCTAGGAAGCTCCGAATGGATGCAGAAGATCAGCGCGCCCCGTCTGCCGGAACCACATCGGCCTCCGGTTCCGGCCACGACCGCCGGGCGACTCCGGCAGTTTATGTTCCCGAACGCCGCCTCGCCGACCGCAGAATTGGCCGCAACCTTCCGGCAAGTGTACTGACCCCTCCCGCCCCGCCTCCGCCTCCTCACCTGGATGACTATGCGAGCATCGTAGGGCGCGCGCAAATCGATGCCCTGCGTTTCCTGGCGCACGAGTTGCGAGGCAAGTCCATCAAGATGGTGAATTCCACGGCGCTTGGCGGCGGAGTGGCCGAAATGCTTAACCGGCTCGTGCCGTTGTTGTCAGAGCTGCAGGTCCCCGCGCATTGGGATGTCATCACCGGAGGGAACGATTTTTTCGAGGTGACGAAGGCATTTCACAACGCACTGCACGGGAGCGCCTACGAACTCACGCAGGCAGCGAAAGATATTTTTCTGATGTACACCGAGCAGAATCGCCAACGCATGCACTTTGACGAGGAACTGGTGGTGATTCACGACCCGCAACCGGTGGGACTGGTTCTCTCGCGCGGCAAAACGCGGGCCAGTTGGGTATGGCGCTGCCACATTGACCTCTCGAATCCTGACCGCAAAGTCTGGGACTTTCTTCGTCCGTTTGTGGAGCAATACGACGCTGCCATTTTTTCTTCGCAGTCGTTTGCGCGGCAGCTCTCGATTCCGCAATACCTGTTCTATCCCTGCATCGATCCGCTTTCGGAGAAAAACCGGGAGTTGTCGGATGCGGAGATTCAGCAGGTTTGCGATGATTTCGCCATCGACCGCTCGCGGCCAATCGTCACGCAGGTCTCGCGCTTTGACCGGCTGAAGGATCCTGTCGGCGTGGTGAAGGCGTACAAGCTGGCGAAGAAATATGTGGACTGCCAGTTAGTGCTGGCTGGTGGCGGGGCGAGCGACGATCCCGAAGGCGCAGCGGTTCTGCAGGAAGTGCGGGATGAAGCCGGCGAAGATCCTGACATTATCATTCTCGATCTTCCGCCCTGGTGCGCGTTGCAGATCAACGCGCTGCAACGGGCTTCCACGATCATCGTGCAGAAATCGCTGAAGGAAGGGTTCGGGCTCACCGTCACCGAAGCTTTGTGGAAAGGCAAACCGACCATCGCCGGGGCGGTCGGAGGCATTCCCAACCAGATTATTCACAAGCTGACCGGAGTGCTGGTGCATTCCGTAGAAGGATGTGCATTTCAGATCCGGTATTTGCTCACGCATCCGGAATTTGCGCGCACCATCGGGGCCAACGGGCGGGAACACGTGAAGGAAAATTTTCTGATGACCACGAATGTGAAGCGCTGGCTGCTTTTGTTCCGCCTGCTGGAACAGGCCAAGGCGCGAATGCCCAAAGCAGCGTGAGCGGGCACGCGGTATGCTGAGATGTGGCTGTTCGCTTCCCTATTCGCGGAGATCAGAAACTGATTCAGATCGTGGATGCCGCACTGGCCGACGTCACGCGGCGGAGCGGGGACTGGCTGGCCTGCCGGCCTGGATGTACGCAATGCTGCGTGGGTGTATTCGCGATCAATCAGCTGGATGCGGCGCGCTTACAGAGGGGATTGAGAAAGCTCGAAGCGGAGGGTCCGGCGCGAGCGGCGGCGGTTCGTGAACGCGCGCGCGACGCGGTATCGCGGTTAGCGGCGAATTTTCCCGGTGATGCGGCAAGGGGCATTCTCGGCGACTCCGAAGAGTGCATGGAGGCATTTGAAAGCTTCGGCAATGATGAGCCTTGTCCGGCGCTGGATCCGCAGAGCGGATTGTGCGAGCTGTATGAAGCGCGTCCAATGACCTGTCGAGTATTTGGGCCGCCGGTGCGGTCGGAAGATGGGCTGGGAGTCTGTGAACTTTGTTTTCAGGGCGCGAGCAGCGAGGAGATCGCGGAGTGCGAGATGGTGGCGGATCCCGGGAATCTGGAAGAAACGCTGCTCGCCGAAGTAGAAAAGCGGAGCCGCAAGCGCGGCGAGACGATCATTGCATTTTGCCTGGCTGAGTGACTTTGTACTTTGGCGAGCGGCGCAGAGTCATTGCTTTTGTTCCAACTCTGCCCAGCGTTCGTAGAGATCGTCCACATGCTGTTGGGCTTGCTGCAGTTCGCTGTGCGCGAGCAGCAGGCGCTCGGCGTCGGAGGCGATGGCGGGATCTTCGGCATTGGCGCGCTTCTGGCGCAGTGACTCTTCGGCTTGCGCGATGCGCTGCTCGAGACCCGCATACTCACGAGCTTCGAGATACGATAACTTTTTCTTCGCAGACGGTGAGGGCCGGGAGGCTGCGGCTCGCGGGCTAGAGCCATTTTTCTGCGCCGACTCTTGTTTCCGCGCGGCTTGCCAGAGTTCCCACTGGGAG
>JAICJP010000082.1 GCA_025928375.1 Candidatus Sulfotelmatobacter sp. | reverse complement strand
GAGCTGGCGAAGAAGATGGTGCAGCGCAAGATTTCGATGCGCGCCATCTCCGGACCCATCGGCATCGCGCAGGATGCGGGCTATGCGGCGCAGCAAAAGGGCTGGACGCCGCTGATGGAACTGACGGCCGGAATCAGCCTGAACCTGGGCATCTTCAACCTGCTGCCGATTCCGATTCTGGATGGCGGGGTGATCCTGTTCCTGCTGATCGAAGGCCTGATGCGGCGCGATATCAGCATGACGATCAAAGAGCGCGTGTACCAGGCAGCGTTCGTGTTCCTGGTGCTGTTCGCGGTGATGGTCATCTACAACGATCTGATGAAGACCATTCCGGGGCTGGCGGACCGGCTGCCCTAAGCGAGCTTGGCGGCAAACACCAGCACCAGAATTCCGACGACGATGCGGTAAATGGCGAATGGGGTGAAGCCGCGTTTGCGGACCCAGGCCATGAACCACGCCACCGAAGCGTAAGCCACAATAAACGAAACTACGAAGCCGATGGCAAGCACCATCCAGCCATGGGCATCGATCTGCGAGACGCCGATCGGGTTCTCGCCTTTGCCGCGCAGCGACTTGTAGAGCGTGTAGAGCGTGGCTGCGGCCATGGTTGGCATGGAGAGGAAGAACGAGAACTCCAGGGCGGCGGCGCGCGACATGCCGGCAATTTGTCCGGCGGCAATCGTTGCCATCGAGCGCGACGTTCCAGGAAATACCGCGGAGAAGATCTGGCAGAGGCCGATCCAGATCGCTTGTCCCAAGCTCATGTCTTCCATCTTCCAGGTATGAATGCTGCTGCCGGCGCCAGGGCCTGCGGCTTCGGCTTTGGCGCGCATGGCATCGACGATCCACATGACAATTCCGCCGATCAGCAGCGACCATCCGATGATCACCACATCCTCGAGGTGCTTCCCGATGATCTTGGTGAGCAGGAAGGCTGGAATGGCGGTGACCACGAAGGCCACGATGGTCAGGCTCAAGGGATGGGTGAGGACAGTGCGATTTCCGCTCTCGCCGCGGGGGAAGGTGGAGAGGAATTTTGTGATGCGACTCCAGAAATAAACGGGAAGGCACAAAATTGCACCGAGCTGGATGACGATGGAATACATCTTCCAGTAGCCGTCGGAGAGGCTGATGTGAAGTAGCGCTTCGGAGAGCCGCAGGTGAGCGGTCGAACTCACGGGCAGGAACTCGGTGATGCCTTCGACAATTCCTAGAATCAACGAGAGCAGGTAGTCGTTCAAATTTCCTCCGCAGGAATCGGACGATCAGTATCGCAGAAACACTTTTCAGTTGGGGAGTTGCGAAGGGAAGTCACGCGCGTCTTTTTACTGCCCGAAGCATGGCCGCGACGAGGAAATAAAGGGCTGCGTTCAGGATTGCGATCATGGTCCAGAGAACGTAGAACGCGTGGGTGCCAACTTCCGCATCGATCATCCGAGATGAAACGAGGGACGGAGGGCAGAGGATGGCGAAGACAATCATCGGCAGGAACTCTCGCAACGAGAACAAATCGAGATTGGCGAGCAACTGGTAGACAACGAAGAGAACGGTGATGGAGAAGCCGATCGTCGCAAAGCGAAATGGTTTCAGGAAGTCAGTTCGCGCAGACATCAATCGCTCGCATTGCCGTACGTGGGAACACCATTCTGGACGTAGAAGATCAGCGTCTGTGCGCGGTTGGCCCACTCGCTTTGCCCGTACTGGCTGAGGATCTGCTGCGCCAGACCCAGGGCGCGATTTTTTGAGTCTTCGGCTTTTTTGGGATTGGCTTCGGTCTTGTAGATCTCGATCAATGCAGAGCGGCGCCAGGCGGCCTGATACAGGGCCTGCGGCGCAGCCGGGGATTGCTGGTGTTCCTTGGCGTACTTCTCGTACATGTCCGCTTCCTTGTCGGGACATTTGGAAGCTGCCTGCCAGTCGCCGCAGAGTTTATTTTCGATCAGGTGGAAGGCGGCGAGATCGGCCCACTTGGTGCCGGGAAATTTTTTTATTACCAGCTTCATCCACTCCTCGTTGATCTGGCCGCGCATGTAGGCTTCGCGTTCGCGGGCGGAGGGGCGGGTCATAATGTCGGAGCGTTCGATCTGCCAGCGGATATCGGCGGCGCGGTAGAGGCCTTCGCCCGCCAGGGGTGAAGCGGGGAAGAGGTCGTAGACGCGGTAGTACAGGCGCATGGCATCCTGAGCAGCGTCTTTGCGGCCCCGGCGGCGGCTGGCTTCATCTTCGGAATCGGCGGCTTCGCCGAAGACGATCTTGTCACCGTTCGGGGTAGACATGCCGACCAGAGCCTTGGCGGGAAGCCATCCGGTGATGGTTTTGCCCTGGGCTTCGTCATCGTCTTCGTCGTCGGGATTCTTGCTGGGATCGCGGAGGATGGCCTCAACGTGAGCCCAGTCGCGGCTGCTGTCGATGATGACGAGCTCGTAGCCGCGCTCGACTGTGCCAAGCTTGGCGGTGTCACCGCTGGGGGAGACGCGGATGCTTTCTTCGTGGACCAGGGTGCCGCGCTGGGCCTGGGCGAGGCCCAGGCTGGTGAGAGTCAAGAGCGAGCAAAGGAGACAGAGGAGGAAGTGTGCGCGCTCACGACGCTTGAAAGACGCGGCTGGCGGCGTGGTGCGACGTCCCGTTCTAATGTTTTCAAGACTTTGCGGGTAAAGTATTGACAACACGGTGCTTGCTAGTGAAGTCCGGAGAGTATTTTTTTGATCGTGTTTTGTCAAAGTATTGGATTCAAATGGCTTAGACGAAGAAGAGGCGATGTGGTGCTCGCAAAGTCTTGAGAGAAAAGGGCTTAAAGTTAAAGTCTTCGAAACAGGGGACTTGCAGACGTAATTTTCCGGCCAATCTTCGCAGTTCAGAGAAAGTCTGCTCGCGGGCGAGATCACAGGGGCGACAGGTTCAGAGTCGCACATCGAGTGGCTGGTCATAGTTATTTTTTGGGAGACGGTATCAGGATCATCGTTCGTTTTGTTGAAGTCAAGGTCATTTGAACATTCGCGGGCTGTGCAAAAGTTGCAGCGTGCGCTTCGCCGCGAAAACATTCAACACGGTGGGACACAGAGGAACGGAGGGCGTCGAGACAGGGGGCTCGACGCAGAGAACACCAGGTCACTTGATGCTAGCCAGCGTTTCGGGGTCGATGTTGCCTCCGCTGATGATGGCTGCGTTCAGCCTGGTGCGCGGGAGTTGTTGGGCGTGGAAGATGAATCCGGCGGTGGCGACGGCGCCGCTGGGCTCGGCGACTGTGTCGGGATTGGCGGCGAGATATTTCATGGCTTGACGGATCTCGTCTTCGGTGACGGTAATGATGTCGTCGACGTAGGCGCGGATGTGCTCGAAGTTGATGGCGCCGATGCTTTGGGTGCGCAGGCCGTCGGCGAGGGTGCGGGAGACTTGCTCGGCGGGGAACTGGACGATCTTGCCTTGGCGCAGGCTGGCTTGGGCGTCGGCGGCGAGTTCGGGCTCAACCCCGATCACTTTGATTTTGGGGTTTGTGAGCTTGATGGCGGCGGCCACGCCGCTGATTAAGCCTCCACCGCCAACCGGGGCGAGGACGGCTTCGACTTCGGGCAGATCGTGGAGGATTTCCAGGCCGATGGTGCCTTGTCCGGCGATGATTTGTTCGTCGTTGTAGGGGGGAACGATTGCGTATCCGTGCTGGGCGGCGAGTTCTTCGGCTTTGTTTTTGCGTTCGTCGGAGCCGGGGCCGACCAGGACGATTTCGGCTCCGAGTTTCGCGGTGGCGTCGCGCTTGATTTGAGGCGCGTTACTGGGCATCACGATGACCGATTTCACGTGGAGAGCGCGGGCGGCATAAGCGACGCCCTGGGCGTGGTTGCCGCTGGAGTAGGAGATGACTCCACGGGCACGATCTTCTTCCGACAAGCACGCGATTTTGTTGTAGGCGCCGCGGAGCTTGAAGGCGCCGATGGGTTGCTGGTTTTCCGGCTTGAGCAGGAGGCGGCGAGGATCTTCCTTGCAGAGCGGAAAGTGGATCAGGCTGGTACGCGTGGTGACGCCTTGCAGGCGCGATTGGGCGGCGTGGAGGTCGGAGAGGGTAATCATCGTTTGAGATGTGCCTACGTAGAGGTTACCGTTAATGACGGGTGTCACGCCACTGAAGTGGCGGGCGATTTCGGACATCCTCGCGGACCTGCTGCGGTTGGATTACGACTTGCGAGCTGCGCCATAGTGGTATGGCTTGAAGTGTCCTGCCAAGTTCCCATTCCTTTCTGGATGACTTCCTGTTGGCCGACAAGCCGACCAGATCGCCTCACGACTCCATGGTTCGCGTGATTTCACCGCTTCACCTGCCTACATCGTGCATAAATGTCCGCCGAGCGGATTCGCAGCTAACTTGCCGCCCTGCTACCGCGAAAACGTGTCACATGCTTCGATGTTTCCGGACTGAAATCCTTGTTGGAACCAATGCGCCCGCTGTTCGGAACTTCCGTGTGTGAAGGAATCCGGGCTTACCTGTCCGGTCGCCATCCGCTGAAGGCGATCGTCCCCTACGGCCGAAGCGGCGCGCAAGGCTTCGTTAACGTCACCAGCCTCCAGAATGTTGCGCTGCGCTGTGGAATGGCCCCATACGCCGGCCAAGCAATCGGCCTGCAGTTCAAGCCGTACTGACAACTCGTTCCGTTCGCCGGGATGTGTGGCCATGGCGCGCTGCACCTGCGTCTCGATCCCGAGCAGTTTTTGCACATGATGCCCGATCTCATGCGCCAAAACATAGGCCTGCGCGAAATCTCCCGGCGCACCGAAACGTCGCTTCAGTTCGTCGTAAAAACTCAGGTCGATATAAACCTTCTCGTCGTCGGGACAGTAGAACGGTCCGGTCGCGGACTGTGCCATGCCGCAGGCGGAATCGACGGCATGGCGGAAGAGCACGAGCTTGGCGTGGCGGTACGATCGTCCCTGCTGCTGAAACATTTGCGTCCACGTGCGCTGCGTGTCATCGAGAACGAATGAGACGAAATGCACTTCCGGCTCTTCGGTTGCGTCGTTGACCGGACGTGTCTGGGTCGAGTCGGTACTCAAGGAACCGCCGCTGAGCAGGGCGAAGAAATTGCGGTGGAATACAAGACTGAGGACGAGTAGGAGGATAGCGCCGCCGATTCCGATATGCGGAAGGCCGAAGCCGCCGGGCGATCCGCTCCGCCGGTCTTCTAGATCCGAACTTCGCCCTTCGTCAGACCAACGCATGTGACTCTCCTTATACGTACGCCAGAGTGAGATGACGGGGGAGGGTTCCCGTTTGCCGCGGAAATCCGGCGTTGTGTCGGCTGCAAAGCTGAGCGACCGGTAATCCCCATCAGTCAAGCGAAGCAACAGCTTTGAACTATTACGCCGCGGGCCGTCTCCGCTTGGCCTTTGTGCCGCCCCCGGAGCGGCGTCCAGCCTCTCGGACAACTGAGCGCGTCCGCCTTGCGGACACAGCAGGGGCTTTACTGCCCCGGCGTGCCCGCGCTGCGGGCGAATCGCCCCTTCCATTCGCCGCAGCGACCATCTTGTGTTCGGCATCGGGCGGAATGCCGTCGCGCCGAAGCTCCTTCTTCCGCGCGAGCATCTGCTGGCCCAGGGCTTCGAAGTCGATCTCCAGCCCCTTGGCCTTGGGCAGCATTTCGCCTTCTTCTTCCTTGATATGGTGCCGCACACTCTCGGCCAGCACCGTGAATTTCGCATCGCGATGATCGTCGCCGCGCCCGTCGCGGTCCAGCTCGGCAATCAGGACACGGGCGACGTGATGCTCCTCGTCGGCCTCGTTCATCACGTCCTTTCCGAGCTGCCTGCGAACGGCCGGGTAGAAGATTTCCTCCTCGATGGCGGCATGGATCTTAAGCTCCGTGAGCGCCTCGCCGATGATCTTCTCCTTGCCGCTGCCTGAATCCTCTTTCTCGAATCGATCGAACAGATCCTTGACGCGGTCATGATCCTTGACCAGGATGGCGATAGCGTGTGTGTCCGGCAATAACAGCCTTTCCAGCATATGTTCTCCTTCTTCCAAGAAACCTGAATAAGCTCCGGCGGACTGCATTTTGCCGGTGCCACTTAGTTTCAGAATACGAATGGAAGGATGCATATTCCCACCGCAAGGAACCGGAAATGCAAGACCAGATAAACGCTAGGCTTGCGGATGACATCCAAACAGGGTGCGACACCTCACCAAGACCGTGCTGCACGTCTCTCCCGCCCCTGAGCTGGCTGGATCCCGCGGGCGCGTGCTCCAGGCCATAGGTTGTGAGGTTTTTTGGGTCGACGGCGAAAGCGCCGCCCTGTTCGAGATCAGCATGGGAAGGTGCGGAATCCTGCTGCTCTGCCATAAGCTTTCAGCGGTTGTCCGCGAGAGTCTCGCCGATTGCTTTCACACGAAGTGCCCCGAACCTTTTATTGTGGCGATACTGGCACGCGAAGGAGACCACTGCCCATCACGCGCCCACGCGCGCGTAGTTTTCAGGGCAGACCACAGCGCGCTCGCCGCCGTCTTGCAGCAGCGCCTGGCGGCCTAAATCCCACAGGTTCCCTCCGCAGCACTTAGCCACCCTCGCGATAGCCGTCACGGGCGGGACAGTGTACAATCCGTGCCGCTCGAAGGAGGACAACTATATGACAACGAAAAGAACTGTGATTGCCGTAGTGACTGTGCTCTGCTGTCTCGCGATCGGGGTCGGTGTTTATGCGCAGGGCGGCGACGTGGAATCGCAGATCAAGCAGCTGCAGGAAGAGTCGACCAAGGCACAGATGAATAACGATGTGTCATGGGCCCAGCAGCATCTCGCCGACGGTTTCATCGCCGGCCATAGTTGGGGGCAATGGCAGAATAAGAATGAGTTCATCAAGGAGCTGCAGGACAAAAAGAACAAATGGAAAAGCGGCAATATCAGCGACGTGAACGTGGCGACCTTCGGCGGGAACACGGCTGTGGCTCACTACAAATTCACCTATGACGCGGACATCGGCGGCACGCATCGCGCCCGCTCGGTGATCTGCAGCGATACTTGGGTGAACGATTCAGGAACATGGAAGTCGGCCTCGACGCATTGCTCTCTCGTTCAGGGCAAATGAAACCTCACAGCCAAACCGCCTGCGGACCGGGCGCTTCAGCCGGTCCGCTCCCATATAAATAGCGGCACCTTTGCGGGACGTTCCTGCCGTCATGCATTGGGCCCGCCGACGCCACTGCCGCACTGCAAGAAATAGAACGGATTTCGCCTGTGCACAAGAAGGTCCGCGCGCGGCTCTGCACGAGGCTCTCGTCAATAGGCGTATCACGAGCTACTCGGAAACGATGGAGCTTAGGTTAGCGCTTGCGGGGCTGCTACCCGCCGGACAGCCGATGGCGGCTGTTCCTACAGGCGCGGGTTGGCCTTCGCTGGACAGGCCGAGGGACTGTCCGTAGGTGGGGCGATTGGAATTCGTGACGGGAAGGGGTTAGATTTCCAGGATTACTGGCATGATTAGCGGGCGTTTTTGGGATTGCTTGTTGATGTAGCGTTTCAGGTCGGAGCGGATTTTTTCTTTGATTACGCCGTAGTCTGCTTTTTCTTCCTGGCTGGAATGGGCCAGCGTGTCTTCGACCATGCGGCGGGCGCCTTCCATAAAACCGTCTTCGCCGATGTTGAAGCCCCGGGTGACGATCTCGGGGGGCGTTTCGACATTTCCCGAGAGCTTATTGATGGCGATGATGGGAAGGACTATACCGTCTTCGCTGATGTGGCGGCGGTCTTTGATGATGAGGTCTTCGACCACGTCGGTGCGGTTGCCGGAGTCGATGCAGACACGGCCAACGTTGACCTTCATGGTTTTGCGGGCGCCCAGTTCGTCGAATTCGAGTACGTCTCCGCTTTCGATCAGCATGACTTTGCCTACCGAACTGTGCATGGCTCCGGCCATCTCGGCGTGCAGCTTCAACTGGCGGTATTCGCCGTGCACCGGAATGAAATAGCGGGGCTTGACCAGATTGATGATCAGCTTGAGTTCTTCCTGGCTGCCGTGGCCGCTGACGTGGATCGGCGGGCTGGTGCCGTCTTCATAGATGACGTGGGCCTCGCGGCGGAAGAGGTGATCGATCATGCGGTAGATGGTTTTCTCGTTGCCGGGAATGATGCGGCTGGAGAGGACTACCGTGTCGCCCTTCTCAATTTTCGCGTGTTTGTGATTATCGACTGCGGCACGGGACAGCGCTGACATGGGCTCGCCCTGGGTGCCACTGATCAGCACGCAGACTTTTTCCGGGGGGAAATTTTTCATCTCGCCGGGATTGATGACCAGGCCTTCAGGGACTTCGATGTATCCGAGATCTTCAGCGATCTCGGCAGAGTTGTTCATGGAGCGGCCGATGAAGGCGACTTTGCGTCCGTGCTGGTGCGCGAGTTCTACGGCAAGGTTGATGCGGTGAATCGAACTGGAGAAGCAGGAGATGAACAGGCGGCGCTTGGTATGGGCGAAAACTTCGTCGAACTTGCGGCGGACGGCGCGCTCGCTGGGAGTGTATCCCTTGCGCTCGACGTTGGTGGAATCCTGAAAGAGAGCGAGGACGCCTTCCTTGCCGTATTCGGCGAAGGTGTGGAGATCGAAAAGCTTGTTGTCGGTGGGAGTGGGATCGACTTTGAAATCGCCCGTATGAATGATTACACCGAGCGGGGTGTGGATGGCGAGCGCGACGCAATCGACCAGGCTGTGGGTGACGCGGATGGGATGGACGGTGAAGATGCCGGCTTTGAAGCGCTCGTTGGGGCGCATCTCGCGCAGGTCGGCGTCGTCGAGCAAGCCGTGCTCGTCGAGCTTGTCTTCCACGTAGGCGAGGGTGAATTCGGTGCCCCAGACCGGAACCTTGAGCTCGGAGAGAAACCAGGGTAGTGCGCCAATGTGGTCTTCGTGTCCGTGCGTGAGAATGATGGCGCGAATGCGCTGACGGTTCTCGATCAGATAGGAGATGTCGGGGACGACGATGTCGACGCCGAGGAGCTCGGCTTCAGGGAACATCAGGCCGGCATCGACGACGATAATGTCGTCGCCCCAGCGCACGGCCATGCAGTTCATGCCGAATTCGCCTAGACCACCTAGCGGGATGACTTGTAGTTTTCCGGAGGGCATTCAGTAAAGATGATGCTAGCACAGGGCGGTCGTCAGGATGGCGAGACAGGACACAGGATCAGGGATCAGGGGTCAGGGCTCAGGGCCAGTCATTCGTCGGCGGTGCTAGAGTTCAGGCGTCGAGTTCGTTAGTCCCTACTCCGTTGTTCTCTCGATGGTCTTCTTTGCAATGGTGGAGTAATTTTGAGATATGGCTGAGGAGCGGAAGTCGTGGTTGCGGCGGAGAGTAGAGGCGGGGGTCAGCAAAGGGCTGAACCGGGCTTATACGACGGTGCGGGTGGATCCGGATAAGTTTTTGTTGCAGCTGCGGGCGGGGTATCGCGTGCCCATCAGCGGGTATCACGGCGTGTTTTCGTTGGAGATTCATGAACTCGATGTTGTGGCGGAGTCGATCATCCGGGGCGGGATGAAGATGGCCGCGGTGGAGGGGGCGGGTTTCGGGCTGGGCGGGTTGATCACGATTGTGCCGGATCTGGGAGTGTTGTCGGCCATTACCATGCGGACGGTGCAGAAGCTGTCGCTGCTCTATGGATTTCAATTCAACACCGATGACGAGATTGCGGAGTTGTGGATTGCGGCGGCGAGTGCGGCGGGGCTGGACGTGAGCCGCGAATTCGTGGAGAGGGAAGTGGTGCAGAGATTTGTGCCGCGGGTGATACAGAGGATTGCCGCGAAGGCGAGCGCGGAAATGGTAGAGAAGTGGGCGGGGCGGCTGATCCCGCTGGCCAGTTCGGCGATTGGGGCTGGACTGAACTACTGGTTTGTGCGGGCGTGGGGAGAGCGGGCGCGGACGCATTTCCGGAAGCGGCATTTGCAATTGCGGGCCGCGGAGCGGGAGAAGGCGACCATCATCGAGCAGAAGACGTTGCCTTCGGTGGAAAGCTGAGCAGGGCACAGATTGCTGCCGCGTTCACGTGCTTGTGATAGAAAAATAGGGATGCCTGTTTTCGAGTGTTCCGCCATTCTGTTCGATTTGGACGGAGTTCTGTGCGATTCCACGAAGGCCGTCGACCGCGAGTGGCGGGAGTGGGCGGCGCGGAAGGGCGTCGATGGAGACGCCGTGATGGCGATTGCGCATGGGGTGCGAACGATTGAGGTGATCCGGCGAGTGGCGCCGCATCTCGATGCCGAGGCCGAAGCGGCCGCGATCGAGAACCATGAGGCGTTCGACCAGCGCGGAGTGACGGTCATGCCCGGCGCTGTGGAGCTGGTGAAATCCATTCCTGCGGAGCGGTGGGGAGTTGTCACTTCAGGATCGAGGCTGCTGGCGGAGCATCGGTTGCCGCATTGCGGGGTACCCATGCCCAGGGTTCTGGTTACGTCCGATGATGTGGTGAACGGAAAGCCGCATGCGGAGCCGTATTTGAAGGGCGCGAAGGGATTGGGATTTGAGCCGGGGGAATGCCTGGTGATTGAAGATGCTCCTGCGGGGATTGAGTCGGCACACGCCGCGGGCATGAAGGTGATAGGGATTGCGAGCACCTATGCTGCGTCGAAATTGAAAGCGGCGGATGCGGTCATCCAAGGCTTCCAGGAGCTGTCGGTTGCACTCGGAGTGGGACGGCAGAGGGTTTCAGTTGTGCCCGCCGGGAATGACCATTCCAAGCTTCGCGTGCGAGTCGCATCGGTGTCGGATTGCGGAGCGCTTGCCTCGCTGATCAACTCCGCTTTCGCCATCGAGAAATTTCTGGAGGGCGAGCGCACCGATGAAGAACAGCTCAGAGCGATGATGCAGAAAGGGCAGTTTCTGCTGGGCTGTGATGATACGGGCGAACTGGTGGCATCGGTTTACGTTGAGGTACGGGGAGCGCGCGGGTATTTCGGCATGCTGGCGGTGCATCCGCAACATCAGAAAAACGGGTTAGGAACCAAGATGGTGGGCGCGGCCGAGGAGTATTGCCGGGGCAGAGGATGCGGCGCGATGGATCTGGTGGTTCTGAGCTTGCGTCCGGAGTTGCCGCCGCTGTACCGAAAGCTGGGCTATGCGGAGAGTGGGGTGGAGGAGTTTCATCCGACGCGGGCGTTCGTCGGCGCGGCGGGGTGCCACTGCATAGTGATGTCCAAGGAATTGTAACTTTGTGGCCGGCCTATAAGCCGCGTGTCGCACAACACCTTTCTACATAGTCATCGAGGACCAGGATGGCTATCGTAACCAGTCTTCGAGCTCGATCCCCTGATCGGTTTTTTCGTCGCGGTACTTCACTATTACTGGGGTGTACAGGGAGAGATTCCATTCGGCGGCGGCGCCTTTTTTGACGGCGCGCGAACCGGGAACCACGACCGCATTTTCCGGCACTTCCAGCGGAGCATCCGATGTCGCGCGGTAGACTTCGCCTCGGACTAAGTCATAGAGCGGGGTCGAACGCGTAAGAATCGTGCCCGCGCCCAGAACCGCTCGTGCACGGACGAGCGTGCCTTCGAAGATGCCGCAGTTGCCGCCTACCAGGACGTCGTCTTCGATGATGACGGGGGCGGCGTTGATGGGCTCGAGAACGCCTCCGACCTGGGCGGCGGCGCTGAGGTGGACTCGCTTTCCAATCTGAGCGCAGGAACCGACCAGGGCATGGGAGTCGATCATGGTGCCTTCGTCCACATAGGCACCGACGTTGATGAACATGGGGGGCATGCAGATTACCGAAGGGGCCACGTAAGCGCCCACGCGCACGGATGAGCCTCCGGGGACTACGCGCACCCGATCGGCGGTGGTGAAGTGGCGGACGGGGAAGGTGTCTTTGTCGACGAAGGAGAGGCCGGCGGGCATTTCTGTGAGCGCGCCTAAGCGGAATCCTAGCAGGATGCCTTGCTTGACCCAGGGGTTGACGGTCCAGTGGCCGTCTTTCTTTTCGGCGGCGCGGATTTTGCCTCGCGTGAGCTGGTCGCGGAATTCGAGGAATAGCTTTCGGGCTTCGGGATCGTGCTCGACTTCGCCTTGGGAGGAGAGGCGCTCGATAGAGTTCTTCAGGGGCATGGGATGGTTGATTGTGGATTGTGGACTGTTGATTGTCAAAAGCGTTCAACAGAAAAGCATTCAACACAGAGGACAGAGGTTCACAGGGGAAAGCAAAAGCTCCTGTGTTGGGCACCGCGGTTTGATCTTCAATCAACAATCAAAGGCGAAAATGAAAAATCAACGATTCTTCTAAACGCACTTGCATTCGCTGCGGATCAGGACTCCGGTCATTCCGTGGGCGGCTTCACGGGCTTCGGCTAAGGTGGCGTAGGGGCCGTGCCAGCGGGCGTGGTTGGCGTCGTGTCCGGCGGGGCGTCCTTTTCCGTGGCTGCACTGGCCGCAGGCACCGCGGTGCAGGACGATTTTGTGCGGACCAGCGGCCCAGTTTTCATAGATAAAAAAATCGGCGGCTGCGGGCGCAGGGGCGACGGGTTTCGCGATCAGTCCGACTTCCGTAATGATTTTCTGCAGGCGGGAGCGGGTGTCGCGGCGCATGGGGAGCAGCGGCAGGCGATACACTTCTTCGATTTTGCCCATCATGGCCAGTGCGGCTTTTACGGGCAGCGGGCTGGATTCGATGAAGTTGGCTTGCATCAGCGGGAGATATTTGCGGTTCAGAGCGCGGGCGGTGGGCCAGTCATTGTTGAGCGCGGCCCTGGTCAACGCGGCCATCTCGCGCGGAATTTCGTTGGAGGCCACCGAGATCACGCCCACGCCGCCCATAGCGATGACGGGAAGCGTGACGGCATCATCTCCGGAAAAGACCAGAAATGTTTCAGGGACCGAGTGGATGACCTCGGCGATTTGCGTCATGATGCCGCTGGCTTCTTTCACTCCGATGATGTTGGGTATTTCGGTGAGACGCGCCAGGGTTGCGGGTTCAAGGTTCGCGGCGGTGCGTCCGGGAACGTTGTAGAGGATGATCGGCTGGTCGCCAACGGCTTCGGCAATGGCGCGAAAATGGCGGTACTGGCCTTCTTGCGTGGGCTTATTGTAGTAAGGCGAGGCGGTGAGGATGGCGCTGACACCGGGACGGGAGGCGAGTTCTTTGGCTTTCTCAACGGCTTCATGAGTGGCGTTCGAGGTTGCGCCGGCAATGATGGGGACGCGTCCAGCGGCGACTTCTATCGTGGTGTCGATTACGTGCAGCCATTCGTCGCGGGTGAGGGTTGGGGTTTCGCCTGTGGTGCCGCATGGGACTAAGAAGTCGATTCCGGATTCGATTTGCCACGAGACCAGGTTGCGCAGGGCTGCGTCATCTAGAGATCCGTCTTGATGGAAAGGAGTGACTAGAGCGGTGCCACAGCCATGCAGTTGCATAGGGATAAGATAGCGCGAATTGGGAGGGGAGAGAAATGTTGGGGCGGTGAGGGGATTGAGGACCAGGATCAGGGATTAGGGGTCAGGGATCCGGGATCAGTTGGGGAGTGCGGAAAGATCATTGCGGTTTGCTCGCCGGACTGCGAGAGTGAAAACCCAGTCGAGCTTCGCTCGACTGGGCACCACTATATTCAGCGGGGGGTTTCTTCCAGGAGGCCTTGCTCCAGCTTTTCCTGGCATTCTATGCAGTGGCGCGTCCAGGGGACGGCTTCCAGGCGCTTGGCATTGATTTCTTTGCCGCAGGAGATGCATTCGCCGAAGCTGCCTTCGCGGATGCGGGCCAGGGCTCCATCGACCATCATGAGCAACTGCCGGTCGTTGTTGCTCTGGCTGAAGAGGAATTCTTTGGTGTAGGAACTTGCGGCCCGGTCGGCGATGTCCTGAGCAGTGTCTTCATCGGCAGAGCGGCCATCCGCCTGATTGCGAGTCACGGTGCGGCGCAGCTCCTGCTGGCGTGTCTCCAGGCGTTTCTTGAATGTTTCCAGCTTCTTCTTATCCATAAGTTCACTTCGAACGAAATTGCTTATCAAAGTCTTAGGACGCCCCACCAGGAGGGCGTCCGTGATGAAACGGCCAAACGAAGATGATAAGCGCGCGAATTAAGATGCGTCAACCGCAGCAACGGCTGTACAGACTTTCCCGGAACCGCTGTGCTTGCAGTCACTGACAGAGAGCCGACATTTGCTGACGCATTTAGCGGGGCAGAGGATCGCGGATGGTGGCGAGTGCGTAGCCCATCACGGCCATGGCCGCGGCATTCTCGCGCAACTCGCTTGGTACAACCTTGTCAAGCGTGTCGGCGGCAGTGTGGTGGTAGTGGAAGTAGGTGCGGCCGTCCTGCAGAAGGCCGAGTGCGGGGACTCCGGCTTCGGACATCAGAGCGATGTCAGCGCCCGGGGGATAAGAGCTGGGCTGGATTGCGGTGGCCCCAAAACTTTGCAGGACCGAAGTCACCGGACGTAGCAGTTCAGCGGCGGCGGCAGGCATTTTTACGTCGAAGCCGAGGGGATGCCCGGCACCGGAGTCGCTCTCGATGCAAGCGACATGGTTTGGGAACTGCGAGAAATGATTCTTGGCGTAGGCCTGACTGCCGGAGCCTCCAGTCTCTTCGTCGATCCAGGCAATCACCCGAAGGGTACGCCGTGGGCGCAGATGGAGTTTCTGCAGAATCTGGGCGGCTTCCATGGCGACCGCGACACCGGCAGCGTCGTCGATGGCGCCGGTACCGAGATCCCAGGAATCGAGATGGCCGGAAACGATCACGATCTGCTCAGGATGTTCACTGCCCTTAAGGTCGGCGATGACGTTGTAACCGGTGACGTCAGGAAGCTTCTGCGGAGTGAGGGTGAGGTGGATGCGCACCTTGCCCTGAGCCGCCAGGTCGGCCATGAGAGCGGCGTCTTCGGCAGTG
>JAICJP010000033.1 GCA_025928375.1 Candidatus Sulfotelmatobacter sp. | reverse complement strand
TTGGCCGTGCAGTTGGAACAGTCGCCCTACCTGAATATCGTTCCCGAATCCAAAATCCGCGAAGCCTTGCGTCTCATGGGCAAGTCGGCGGACGAACGGCTGACCAACGATGTTGCCCGGGAACTCTGTCAACGTCAAAGCATCAAGGCCATGCTGACGGGCACCATTGCGAGCCTCGGCAATCATTATGTCGTAACCCTGACCGCACTGAATGGGTCAACCGGCGATGCACTCGCCCGGGAGCAGGTCGAAGTCGAGAGTAAAGAAGAGGTCCTCAAGTCTCTCGACAAAGCCGCGTCCAGCATTCGCCAGAAAATGGGCGAGTCCCTGGCCTCAGTCCAGCAATTCGCCAAGCCGCTCGAACAGGCTACGACTTCATCCCTGGAGGCCTTGCAGGCCTTCAGTCTGGGTCAAGCCGAACACCTCAAGACAAAGGACGAGGCCGCCATCCCGCACCTGAAGCGGGCGGTAGAATTGGATCCCAATTTCGCCATGGCATACGCCACATTGGGAGTGGCGTGCACCAACACAACCCGACTTACCGAGGCTGCTCAGGCTCTCAAGAAAGCCTATGAGTTGCGCGACCGGGCCAGCGAGCGCGAGAAACTCTACATTCAGGCCCACTACTACGACGAAGTCACTTGGGACACGGAAAGAACTTTGTCCGTATATGCGGACTGGAGGCAAACGTATCCCCGGGACACCCTTCCATACGACAATGCTGCGCTGACGTACTCCATGCTGGGACAACATGAAAAAGCGGTCGATCTCGCCAGCCAGGCCATGCGCTTGGATCCCAAGGATGCGTTTGCCTATCAGAATCTTGGTTCCGCATACCTGGCGTTGAACCGCTTCGACGAGGCCAAAAGCGTTGCTGAACAAGCCGTCGCGCAAAAGCTGGATGGCAGTGGAGTGCACACCATCCTGGCCGATGTCGCCTACATTCGCGGCGACTCGACCGCCTATGACCGCCAGATTGAGTGGGCACGCGGGACTCAGGACGAGCCATTCATGCTGTTCTGGAAAGCCGCCGGCCTCGCCGCGAAGGGCAAGCTGAACGTCTCGCATCAGGCATGGCAACAGACACAATCAGCACTAAGGAACGCCGGGCTCAAAGATTTCGCCGGCGCACTCTTGACGCTGGAGGCGCTCAATGACGCTCAACTGGGGTACCCGGCCGATGCACGGCAAAAGGCTTCGCGAGCACTTGAACTCTCAAGCGATCGCGACGTTCGCGGCTTGAGCGCGGAAGCATTCGCGTTTGCCGGAGATATAGGAAAATCCGCCTCTCTTCTTGCCGATGCAACTCGCGTCTTTCCCGATTACCAGTTTTTAAGTCAGGTATTAGCTCCCATAACGCAGGCGGAAGAGTATTTGCAAAAGAATCAGCCCGACAACGCGATTGCCGCACTGGAGCCGGCGAGGCCCTATGAATTAGGTGCTGGGCCGCGTTCAGGCGGGTTCATGCCGAACTACTTGCGGGGAACGGCGTACCTCAGGCTGCGTGACGGCGTGAAAGCAGCAACAGAATTCCAACGTATTCTCGATCATCAGGGGGTAGGCGCTTGGGACCTGGTGTACCCATTGGCCCGTTTGAATCTGGGGCGCGCCTACGCATTACAGGGTGAGAACGCCAAAGCCAGAACTACCTACCAGGATTTCTTCGCTGCTTGGAAGGACGCTGATCCTGATATCCCCATCCTCAAGACGGCGAAAACCGAGTACGCAAAGCTGAACTGACGAAATTCTTTGCTATTCAGAATCGAAACAGTACTCCCTCTCGTCTGATATCTTTAGCTTTCCCCGTTCGTGACCACAATGCACTCCGCTCAGCGCCCAAGCCGGTGGATGGTGATTCTCGCCTTCGGACTGGTGTATCTGTTCTGGGGCTCGACCTATCTCGCCATCGACATTGCAGTGCAGACGATTCCTCCCGCTCTCATGTGCGCACTGCGCTTCTCCGTTGCGGGATTTGTGATGCTGGCGGTCTGCGCCGCTACAGGGCGCCGCATTCTCTATTCTCCGCGCCAGCTTGCTCTCGCCGCCGTCGTCGGCCTGCTCCTGCTGATGGGAGGAAATCTCACCCTCTCCTATGCGGAACTCGCAGTGAGTTCAGGGCTATCCGCGCTGATCATCGCCATCACGCCACTCTGGTTTCTCGTCCTGGATTCCCTGCTTCTCGGCGATCATCACATCTCCAGACGTGGCAAAGCGGGGTTATTGCTGGGGATTCTTGGCCTGTTCGTTCTGGTGTGGCCGGAACTGGCAGCCGGTTCGATGGGACGGCGCGAGCTTTGGGCCTCCATCAGCCTCATTGGGGGATCCTTCAGCTGGGCTCTCGGGTCGGTTCTCGCAAGACGATGGCAGTCCGGCATGGATGTATTCAGTTCAACCGGATGGCAAGTCCTGGCGGCGGGAGCAGGGAATTTCGTTTTTGCTTTGTTGAATGGCGACCTCAACCATGTCTCCTGGGGATCCCGGAGCCTGGCAGCTGTGGCATATCTCGTCGTATGTGGCTCATGGATCGGCTATACCGCTTATATCTGGCTGCTGGAGCATGTCCCGACCTCCAAGGTTTCCACGTATGCCTATGTCAATCCGGTGGTCGCGGTGTTCTTGGGCTGGCTCATTCTGCACGAGCGCGTGGACCGCTTCATCCTGGCCGGGAGCGCTATCGTGGTGCTTTCGGTAATTCTTGTGACCAGCGCAAAAGTAAAAGAAAAGACTGTGGCCGAGGATCTGCCCGCCGTGGAGACCGCCGGAGACTGACCACCGAGCCTCCCACCTGCATCTGGATCTAATCTTCCTCTTCCGCATCGCTGACCAGATCGACGGCCGTTCCTCGAACGGCGAAGGTCTGCTTGTCCCCGGCATCGGGCGCAAAACTGACTCGTACCGGATTCCGTTGCCACAGGGGTGCAGGACAGATCGACTCCTGGGGAGAATCATCTCTCGGCACCATTGGGAGCAGTTTCTTCAGCACGGGCTTGCGCCGGCTTAATTGCGCGACTACCGCGTAGGTTTTCTTCCCGTCGTCGCCCAGGCCACAATATGCTGCGTAGTCCCGGTACCAACTCGCGGCCGAAAAATCAGGATCAAACGACGGCAGGCTTGCGGGAGAGACTCGCCCCGTAACCCGATCCACCAGCAGCCATCCTCCGCGCTGCCATTGCCAGCGTGGCACAGATTCCTCCGGCAAGGCGTCATTCATCCGAAACGCGCGCCGCACCACGAACAGCCGGTCCGTTATCTCATGGGGCGAACCGACGACATACTCTTTGACTCGCCCGTCCACCAGCAAAGGCCGAACCCTGCTGGTACTTGGGGGCGAAGCGGATGCCGACCACCATTGCACCGGAATCCACCTACCAAAGACGACGGAGTGTACCTTGGTCGCGGCCACAACAAGACTGGACAGAACGAGCAGGGCAGCGAGAACCCCTATAGCGCTCAGCTTTGCATTTTGCCTCATACTGCTGAGCCTAGGCATCAAACAACTGGAGTGGCAAGGGCTCACATCACAATTTCGATGCACGGTGCCAAATTGGGAATGGAATCTCTCAACAAGCAGTGATACCTTGTCAGGAATTTCTCGGCTCAAACGAAAGGTTCGGATTGGGCGTAGAATCGGTAGGGTAAAAGAACGATTTTCTATGAAGGTCGCGCTTCCCTCCCGCACTCCTCGCTCGAAAGAGTGGACAACTTCAGTGGGGGAAGTCGCTTCTTACAGAAACATGGGGGACCTTCTATCAAGGCGTCGAGCTCCGCGCATTCTTGTGGTGGACGATCAGGCCAGCATTGCCGGGCTGATGAGCCAACTCCTGACCATTCGCGGCTACGATGTGGTCACGGCTTCCAGTGCCGATCAGGCCGAAGAGGAAGTTCGCCGCCGCACCCCCGATCTGATCCTCTCCGACGTCATGATGCCGGGCAAATCAGGCTATGACTTCTGCCGCACGATGAAAGAGAATCCGGCGACGCGCCTGATTCCCTTTGTTCTCATCACCGGGCTTAGCGACAGCAGTGATAAAGTTCGCGGTATTGAGGCCGGAGCGGACGACTTCCTCAACAAACCCGTCCTCGCCGAAGAACTCATCGCCCGGGTCAAGTCCCTGCTCCGTCTCAAGGAATTCACCGACGAACTAGAGACTGCGGACTCTGTTCTTTGCACGCTGGGGCTGATCGTGGAAGGCCGCGACCCTTACACCGAAGGTCACTGCGAACGCCTTTCGGCTCATGCCTCGGAACTGGGACGGCACCTGGGAATGGACGAAGACTCCATCCTCGCGCTGAAGCGTGGCGGCTATCTGCATGATCTCGGAAAAATCGCTGTACCCGATGAAATCCTAAAAAAGGGCAGCGATCTTACCCCGGCAGAGTGGGAGGTCATGAAACTCCATCCCATCACGGGCGAGAACATTTGCAAGCCCCTCCACTCCTTGCGTCCGGTGCTGCCCATTATTCGCTACCATCACGAACACTCTGACGGCTCCGGCTATCCCGATGGCCTGCTGGCTGCCGACATACCCGTGCTCCCCAGAGTGCTGCAGGTCGTCGACGTATACGACGCGCTGCGCACGGCCAGGTCTTACAAACCCGCACTGAGCCACGAACAGGCCGCTCAAACCATGCGTGAGGAAGCCAGCCGCGGCCTCTGGGACGCCGAACTGGTCGCGGAATATTTCTCACTGCTGGAAGCCAAACGCCAGGTGGCCTAGGCAGGTGTCAGTGGTCCCTTGTCGGTCGCCAGTTCTCCCTTCTCGGTTCTCAGTTCTGATTACAGCCTAATTTTCCCTCTGTGTGACTCTCTGGCCTCTGTGGTGCCGTGCTTTTCCGGACCGCGCCTGCATATCCATTTCCTGAAACTGAAAAAGCAAAATACAATGGCAGAGGTAATCCAGGCCGGCGTTTCCAGTCTGAAGGTCCGAACTGAGAACTGAGAACTTTTTTGCCCTCCAAATACAGCGTCGTCATCCCGGCCTACAACGAAGGCGCACGCCTGGGGACAAGCCTGGAAAAAGTCCTGGCGTATGTTCACGGCCAGAACTGGAACTCGGAAGTAGTGGTGGTAGACGACGGTTCTCGTGACCAGACGGCGGAGATTGTCCGGGACTTCGCCGCCAAAGATGCTTTCGTCCGCTTAGTCCAGAATCCCGGCAATCATGGCAAAGGATACAGTGTCCGCAACGGGATGTTGAGCGCCGAAGGAGACATTCTTATCTTTAGCGATGCTGACCTGTCTTCGCCCATTGGAGAATCCGAAAAACTTCTGGAGGCGCTGCTGCAAGGGGCAGATATCGCGATCGGCTCTCGCTGGCTGCGCACAGAAACTCAAATCCAGCGTCAACCCCTGCACCGGCAGGTCTTCGGCCGCATTTTCAACCTGCTGATGCGCCTTATTCTCGGCCTGCACTTTAAAGACACGCAGTGCGGCTTCAAAGCTTTCAACCGGGCTGCCGCCAAGGCAATTTTCCCGCTACAGCGGATCGAGCGATGGGGATTCGACCCCGAGATCCTTTTCCTTGCCCGCAAGATGGGTTTTAAGGTCAAGGAAGTCCCCGTCCTTTGGGGCCATAGCGGAGGCACCCGCATTAATCCGTTCGTAGACGGCTTCCGCATGCTCACGGAGATGCTGCGCATCCGCTGGTATTCGGCCACCGGAAAATATAACGAAGCCCCGTCGCCAGCTCCTCAGCAAGCCAAAACGATGTAGAGACAGCCACATGTAGGGACAGCCGCCCTCGGCTGTCCGGGAGGTGGAGCTTCGCTAGATTTTCCCAACGTCGATGTCAGGCCGTTCTCTCGGCCTGTTGCGATGTAACCGCCTCTGCCACCCGCCGCCCCATCTCTGCGGTCGAGATCGGGGCTTGGCCCTTGCGCACGAGATCCGCAGTTCGCGCTCCTTGCGACAACACTGCCGAGACGGCTCGCTCGATACATCCCGCCTCTGCGTTCAACTGAAACGAATGCCGCAGCAGCATCGCCACTGAAAGAATCGCCCCGAGCGGATTCGCAATTCCCTTCCCGGCAATGTCGGGAGCTGATCCGTGCACCGGCTCGTACAGCCCGATGGGCCCGCCGATACTCGCCGAGGCCAGCAACCCGAGCGATCCCACAACTCCACCCGCCTGATCCGACAAGATATCCCCAAACATGTTTTCGGTCAGGAGCACATCGAACTCCGCCGGCCTCTGAACCAGCAGCATCGCTGCCGAATCGACATATTGGTGCCCCAGCTTCACGTCGGGATAATTCTTTCCCACCCGCGTGACCACCTCGCGCCACAGGCGCGAGCACTCCAACACATTCGCCTTGTCGACGGAGAGCACCTTGCGTTTGCGCGTCATCGCCAGTTCGAAGGCCACACGCGCAATGCGCTCGATCTCGTCCTCCCCATAGCGCATCGTGTTGACGGCTACCCGGGAACCCGGATTTCCCTCGATCGAACGCGGCTGCCCAAAGTAGGCGCCGCCCAGCAGTTCACGCACAATCAGGATGTCGGTGCCGCGGACAATCTCGCCGCGAAGCGGAGAACAATCTTCCAATGCGGGAAAGAACACCGCCGGCCGCAGGTTGGCATATGCTCCCAATTCCCGCCGTAAGCGAAGCAAGCCAGCTTCAGGCCGCAGATGGGGTGGATTTTGGTCGAAGGCCGGACTGCCTACTGCGCCCAATAAGACTGCAGACGACGCCAGGCAAGCCTGCAAAGTATCCGGCGGCAATGGATCGTTCGTGGCCGTCAGCGCGGCGCCGCCAATGGGCTTGTGCTGCACTTGCAATTGATGATCAAATCCGTCTGCCACCGCTTGTAAAGCAAGAAGCGCCTGCTCGGTGACCTCCGGCCCAATCCCGTCCCCCGCGACAGCCGTGAGTTTTAGAAGCATTTTGTAGTTTGGGTAATTGAGTAATCTTGTAATCGGCAATTCTATTCGCAGAAAAAGAAAGCCGCCAGCTTGGGCGGCTTGCGAGCTTTTCAAGTACAAAATTACCCAATTACCAAATTACAAAATCCCTAGACTCCCCACAGATAATCTTCCTGCTGCGTCTGCTCGTGGTGCGCTTCGGAGTGAACCGGCAACGGCACGCCGAACGCGTTGCTATGGGGCGGTGCAACCGGCGTTTCCGGCTCGTGCGCCGGCGCATTCACCACCGCCTCGTGTGCGGGCACGATGGGCTCGATCAGCGGAGTGGCTGACATGGAAGGCTTATGCGTGTCGCGAATCAGTTCCAGCAGATGATGATCTTCCACATGCTTGATCTTGTCCGCGAGCCGCACAAAGCGGCGGTAAACGTCGTCCAGCACACGCCGGTCGAACTGATAACCCAACTGCTCGCAGCGCATGCTCAGCGCGTGACGCCCGGAGTGCTTGCCCAGCACCAGCTTCGAATCCGGCACGCCCACCGACTTCGGCGTCATGATCTCGTACGTCAAAGGATTTTTTAAAACCCCATCCTGGTGGATGCCCGCTTCGTGCGCGAAAGCATTCCGACCCGTGATGGCCTTGTTCGGCTGTACCGGAACGCCCGTGATCTCGCTCAGCATCTGGCTGGCGGCAAAAATCTGCTCGCTGGCGATGCCGGTGTCGTAGGGATAGCGATCCGGCCGCACTCGCATCGCCATCACAATCTCTTCTAGCGACGAATTTCCCGCGCGTTCACCGATGCCGTTGATCGTGCACTCCACCTGCCGCGCTCCTGCCGAAACCGCCGCCAACGCATTCGCCACCGCCATTCCCAGATCATTGTGGCAGTGCGCCGAGATAGTTACGTTCTCGATTCCGTTCACATGCCGCCGGATCCTGGTAATCAACTCTGCGAACTCGGTCGGCACTGTGTAGCCGACCGTGTCCGGAATATTCAACGTCGTAGCGCCGGCTTCAACCACGGCATTCAGCACACGGCAGAGAAACTCGGGGTCGGTTCGGGTCGCGTCCTCCGGAGAAAACTCGACGTCTTCACAGAACGACTTCGCCAGTTCAATCGCCTCGCGCGCCTGCGCCAGGCATTGCTCGCGAGTCATGCGCAATTTGTACTGCAGATGAATGTCCGAAGTAGCCAGGAAAACATGAATGCGCGGGCGTTCCGCCTCCCGCAGGGCTTCCCAGGCCCGCTCAATGTCTGGACGACAGGCGCGGGCTAAGCCCGCTATGATGGGACGTCGTACCACTTCGGCAATCGCCTTTACTGACTCGAAGTCACCGTCAGAAGCGATCGGGAACCCGGCCTCGATCACGTCCACACCCAGGCGGTCGAGCTGGTGCGCCAGCCGCAGCTTCTCCTGCTGGTTCATGCTGCAACCAGGCGATTGCTCGCCGTCCCTCAGGGTGGTGTCGAAAATCGTAATCCGTGCTCGCTCGCTACTCATGCCGACCTCTTGGGAGAATGATCCTTCATGGTAAGGCCATATGGGCGAGAAGCAAAACTTATATTTCTTCACCATTCATAAGAAATACTATTAGAATAAGTTCTTCTTATAGTGTTACGGATTTCTTAAGAGGCTCTCCGTGGACCTTTCTCAGCTCGAGGTTTTCCTCGCAGTCGCCCGCGAGCACCGCTTTTCGCGCGCTGCCGACAAACTCTTTCGCACGCAATCTGCCGTCAGCCAAACAATTCGGAAGCTGGAGGATGAACTCGGGGAAGCCCTGTTTGATCGCTCCTCGCGCGAGGGAGTTCTGACCGACGCGGGCAAAGTTCTTTACGAATACGCCGAAAAGCTGATCAACCTGCGCACCGAAGCCACCGAATCCCTGGGAGAACTTCGCGAACTGCAGAAAGGCAGGTTGGTAGTCGCTGCCAATGAATTCACAGTCCTCTATCTGCTGCCGGTCCTGGCCGAGTTCCGCCGCCTGCACCCCATGATCAAGATCAAAGTGGAACGCGCCCTGGGCAGCCACATCCCAGACGAAGTCCTGCGTTACAGCGTCGAATTCGGGGTTCTCTCTTACGAACCGCAGGAGCCGAACCTGCATTCCGTGGTCATTTTTCTCGACGAATTGCTTTTTGTAGTTCCCCCCAAGCACCCGCTGGCCTCCGCTTCTGAAATCAGTATCCGTCAACTCGGGGCAGAGTCCTTCGTCGCCCACATTGTCTCTTCTCCTTATCGCGAGAAAGTGATCCAGCTGTTCAAAAGCCACAAGACGCCACTGCATATGGACCTGGAACTTCCCACCCTGCAGGCGATCAAGCAATACGTCGCGATGGGAAACGGGGTTGCGTTCTTACCGGAGATCAGCGTAGAGACGGAAATCGCGCGTGGCGAGCTCGTCCGGATTCCTGTGCGCGAGCTGCAACTAAAACGCAAGCTGCGCCTCATCTATCGCAAAGATGCCAACCTGTCGCATGCTGCCCGCGCTTTTCTCAAAGTGGTGGAAGCCCTCGCCTTGGAACGCAAAGGGCGCTACCGTTTCCAGCGCGAAAGCTAACCATAGCGTCAGCTCCGGCTGCCATAAGAATGAAAAGGAGCAAAGGCAAACCTTTGCTCCTCCTTCAGTTCGATGTGTTCCGACCTAACAATCGGCGCAGATCTGCTCTTCGCGAAACGACTCCAGCGCCGCCTCCAGACTGGGGTGCAGCTGCAGCACCGAATCCAGATTGGTCAGATCCAATAACGTGCGTACCATGGGGTTGGCTCCCGCACACTTAAACTCCGCACTCCTCTCGTCCGCCCAGGTTTGCAGGAGAGCCAACTCGCCGATGCCGGCGCTGTCTATTGCGGTCACCCCACTTAGCTCCAACACCAACTTACTCCCACTCTTCAGAATCTCATCCACCACTCGGGACAAGGCCGCTGCTTCATCGCGATACACAATGCGGCCGTGGCAGTGCACCACGATGACATCCCCACGATTGCGCGCTTCCAGACTGAGTTTCACCTTCGACTCCTTCGGTATAGCCGCCGTGAGCGGCCCCGCTGACTCCCCTGATTGCCGATTGCTTTGCATAGTTTCCATGTTAGTAGATAGACGCGACCTACTCCGTTTTGGCACCATGAATATCTGTTAAATTTTTGTCACGTGCCAAAGCTCGCGCGACAAATTTTGTCGGCCGGGACATCTTGGCCATCCGGTACACTGCATCTAACGGATTTCGTTACTAAAAAAGCCTTTTTAGCCGGCGCGATCGCCGGGGAGGGATATTGCGTGTCGAAGACTGCTGCCGCGGTGATCGCATTTGTGGGCCTGTTTTTATGCTCGATTCCAATGGCGGCACAGTTTAACGGTCTTCTGCCCAGCGGGAATGTTTATGGGGGCGTCTCCTACGGCCAGCTCACCGACGTCATTAACAAGCAGAGTTATCGCGGCTGGAATGCCTCTTTTGAGGATCTCCCTTTCACGCGCTTTCCCCGCCTCGGTTTGGTAGTGGATGGCAGCGGCTTTTATCGCAGCAATGGCCTGCGCCAATACAACATCGTCGGTGGCCCCCGGCTCTCCGCAAACATCGGTAAGATCCGGCCTTTCGTTCATGCCATGGCCGGCATTCGGCACGTGCGCTCTACCGACACCTTTGTGTACAACCCTCTGGTGATCGACGTTGGCGGCGGCCTTGATTACAAAGTATTTTTCAAGAATTTCTCCTGGCGCGTTCAGGGTGATTACATGCATACGCACTACGCCAGCAACACACAAAACGATTACCGCGCATCCACCGGTCTTGTCTGGAGATTCTAAGTCTTCTAGCCGCTCGCGCCGGGCATTTGACCGCTACCCAAAAAGGCCGCCCCGCATCCAACAACTTTCTGCATACATTCGGTTTACCCATGCAGAAGGAGGATGGTTATGCGCAAGGGTTGGGTTCTCGGCTTCATTCTGCTTTCTTTTACGGCTTTGGCTTCCGCTCAAATTCCGACCGGCGGAAACATTTACGCCGGCTACTCGTATTTCAATACCAATATGGTCGGAACAGATCGCCAGGGTTTGAATGGTTGGGAAGGATCTCTCGAAGGCAAGTTCTTTCCCTTCGTGGGTATCGTTGCTGATTTCAGCGCCAATTACGGCGATCTCAAATTCCCCAGTCCGGCTGGTACTTGCGCCATTGGAGTTGTGTGCTCGCCGGCCAGCGTAAACACGCATGTCGACAATTTGCTGTTCGGTCCACGTGTATCCGTTTCAGTGGGCCCGGTGCGCCCGTTTGCCGAAGCGATGTTCGGTGCCGCTCACATCAACACCAACGGATTCGGCTCGGACACATCCTTTGCCACCGCAATTGGCGGCGGGCTTGATTATCGTATCTTCCATCTACTCGCCTGGCGCTTTGAGGGAGACTTCATCCGCACTTCTCTTTTCAACACCACGCAGCACAATGCGCGCTTCACTACCGGAGTCGTTCTCCGCTTTTAATCAGCCTTAAATATAAACAGGATTCAGCTGGTTGGCTGAATCCTGTTCTTCCGCGGATCACCTACTGCAAACCTGGGGCGTTGTGACTCGTCGGTGATCTAAGCGTGCGGTTCCGGCTCCGCCCAATACTTGTGATCGCGCAAGAAATACTTTTCGTTCCAATAATTCACCGCGGTCTTCAAGAAAAGCCATCCCACGCGCAAATGCCCCATACGCTTGAACCGCCGGTTCGTCGTGTACACTCCGCCGCGTACGATCCCGAATCGTTTGCGCTCGACCTGCTGGCTCAAGCGATAGTCTTCCGCGAACAAAATCTGCTCGTGGAACCCGCCGAGTTCCCAAAACTTCTGCCGATCCAAAAGCATGAACATTCCCGTCGCAAATGGACGATGTAAATACGAGGCATACTGACAGACATCATTAGCGGTGTAGAACAGTTTGTCCATCCAGCTTCCGTCGCGGCAGATGATGTTCGTGGTCACGCAGTGCAACTGTCTGGCCTTGGCCCGTTCCATGCAATGCCGGATCAACGACCGGTCGGCCAATTCTATGTCGGCATCCAGAAACAAGATGTAAGGCGTGCACGCAACCGCCGCCCCCTGATTTCGCCCCACGGAAGGCATGCCACCAGGAATCACGCTGACGTTCAGATGGTCGCGGAAAAACAGCGCCGCGTCCGGAGTGCCGTCCGTCGAGTTCGCATCAGCGACCAACACTCTCGTACTCGACATCCTCGAGTAATCCTGATTCATCAGCGAAGTCAGCAGCCGCGGAATCAGCTTCACCTCGTTCTTCGCTGGAATCACGATGGTCAATTCGCTCGCCGCATTCGTGCTCGTTGTAGTCATGGACCTGTACTCCTCTGTCATCGATCGTCAGATACGTCAGCCGGGAACCCACCCACGCGCCGCAGTTGTAGTAACTGATCCCGTCCTGCTCCACCTGCAGGGCCTCATGCGTATGCCCGCAGAAAACCCGTTCCGCCTGCTGATGCCGCGCATAGGCGAGCGCTCCCGCCGCTACTTTGGGCGACATGCGCAGCCATCGCGTATTGAGCCGGTCAATCAGCCGCGCCATGGGCTTACTCTTGAAATCCAGTTTCTGGAGCTGCAGATAAACTGAAGTTCCCCAGCGGCTCAGGCGTACACGGTTCACCTGGAACCCGTCGAACTGGTGCCCATGAATGGCGATGTGCCGCAGCCCGCGGTATTCCCAAACGTAGTTGTCATAAACCCGCACGCCCACCAGATGCGACATAATGGTCGCCAGGCCGTGATCGTGGTTTCCTTCCACCCAGACCACTTCGACATTCAGTTTCGGGTTCGACAACTTCCGGATGTAGCCAAGAAACTTCCAGTGTTCTTTCGTGAGCCGGGCAAAGTTTAGATCCGCGAAGATGTCGCCCAACAGAATCAACCGCTGAAACCGCTTCTCTTTCAGGACGCGAGTGGCCTCGCGCGCGCGGCTCGTCTCTGCCCCAAGGTGCAGATCGGAGAGGATCAGCGTGTTGTAATCGTGCAGATCCATGCTCCCGTTCTAGCAGCCGATTGTTACGGCAGCATGAACACTGCATGAAAATTGGTGCATGAAGTAATAGCCCTGATAACTCCCCCCTATACCCTAACCCCTGATTTCGACCCAACAAAAATGCGAAAATCCTCGCGCCGCCAGTAAAGACAACTCCGTTTCTGAAAACAGCGCATATCGTACCTGCGCCGGGAGTCTCACAGCAGAAAGGTGACAATGCAATGGGCAACTCGACGTTCGAGGCGAACAGCGGCGTTCTTGTGGAACAACGGCGCTTAGCGCCGCGTGCACGTTCAGGTAAGTCTCAGGGCTCAGCCCCGGCGGATGGAGGGAACATCACACTCCCGCTTGTGCCATGCCGTAGCTTGCTCATACGCATACGCCAACTGCAGGACCATATCTTCCCGCCAAGGCGGGCCCGCAATCTGCAAGCCGATGGGCAAACCGCTCTGCGTGAATCCGCACGGAACCGAGATCGCAGGCAGCCCCCACACGTTGAATGGGCGCGTATTTCTGAGCAGCCTGAGTTCTGCCGGACGCAGCGCTTCCGGACTCGCTTTGAGTCCTGCAATCGCGGGTGCCGGCATCGGAGTTGTCGGTGTTACGAGCACATCCACATCGGAAAAGATTGACCTGATCCTCCGCCTTGCCGCTTCCAATTCGCGACGCTGCTCGATGTATTCCACAGCCGAGACGTTTTCGCCGCTGCGAATCCGCCGCACCGTTTCCGGATCGTACAACTCCGGATTTTTTGCGACCGATTCCGCATGATTTGCGTAGGACTCCGCTTTCTGCAACGTGCGGTCGGTAGGCACATCCAGTCGCACTTCTTTGACCTCGGCGGCGATCGTCCGGATTGCGTCGAGAGCGTGATTCATTGCCGAGGCAACTTCCACGTCAAGGTCATCAAAGAAATAATCGCGCGGAACACCGACGCGCAAACGCGCCGGGCTCTCCTTCATGCCGGAAAGATAATCCGCGACCGGAATCTCCGCCGTCGTGATGTCTGCCGCATCGAATCCCGCAATGGCCTGGAGCACAATGGCCACATCGGCAACACTTCTTGCAAGCGGTCCAACATGGTCGAGCGATAACGAAAGCGGAATCACACCGCGGCTTGGCACCCGTCCATAAGTCGCCTTCAGCCCCACGCACCCGCACAGCGCTGCCGGTTCGCGAACGGAGCCCGCGGTGTCCGTCCCGATCGCCGCGTATCCCATACCCGCCACCACCGCCGCTGCCGACCCTCCGGAAGACCCTCCCGTGATTCGCCCGCGATCCCACGGGTTGTGAACTTCTCCAAAGTGGCTGATCAGCGAACTTCCGCCGTAGGCGAACTCGTGCAGATTGTTTTTCCCGAGGATCACTGCCCCGGCACTGCGCATTCGTCGGACAACTTCTGCATCCTCGATGGGAACTCGGGTCGCGTGCAGCTTGCTCGCCGAGGTCGTGCGCACTCCAGCCGTGTCAATCAGATCTTTCAAGCCAATGGGAATCCCGTGCAAGGGCCCGCGCCATTCGCCGCGTGCGATCTCTGCTTCCGCCGCCCGTGCCTCCACCAAAGCAGATTCCGCGGTGACCGTGATGAACGCATTCAGCGCAGAATTTAGCTTGTCTATCCGCCCTAGGCACTCGCGAGTGAGTTCCACGGGAGAGATTTGCCGGCTCCGCAACCGCGGTGCGAGTTCGGAAATGGTCGAGATCGCCGTCATGCCAACGCGAGACATTGTAAGCCACGAGACTTTCACGCCTGCGCTCTTGCCTGCCTTCTGTGCTGAATAAATTTTTGCAGACCTACCGCTCCATCGCCCGCATCCAAATAGTCCTATAATTGGGGAGGTCGTTTCCCTGGGGGCTCCGAAACATCATGGCAGAAATGACGATCGCGCCGGTTGCGACGCATGGCTTTTTTGTGGATGGCCGTTGGCAACAGGAGGGCGATATCGTCGAGATTCGATCGCCCTACGACGGCAGCCTCGTCGCACGAGTCAGTCAGGGACGCAAACAGCACGCCGAAGCCGCCATCGCTGCCGCGGTCAAGGCCTTCGGCACCACGCGCCGGTTGCCCGCCTTCGAACGCCAGCGAATTCTGCGTCAGATTGTCGCGTTCATGACAGATCGGAAGGAAGAGTTTGCCCGCACCCTCGCGCAAGAAGCTGGCAAGCCCATCCGAGCCTCACGCACCGAAGTCGAGCGCTCCATCTTTACCTTCACGGTCGCGGCCGAAGAGAGCACTCGGATTTATGGCGAATATCTGCCTCTGGACTGGCAGGAATTCACCGCCGGACGCTGGGGTATCGTGCGCCGCTTCCCCCTCGGCCCCATTGCAGGGATCACTCCATTCAATTTCCCGCTCAACCTGGTCGCGCACAAAGTTGCTCCGGCCATTGCGGCCGGATGTCCCATCGTGCTCAAGCCCGCGCCGCAGACACCCCTGTGCTCGCTGCTTCTCGCCGAATGCGTGCAGCAAGCGGGATGGCCCGATGGCGGCCTCAGCGTGCTCCCGCTCTCCAATGAAGACGCCGGCCTGTTAGTCAGCGATGACCGCATCAAGCTCATCAGCTTCACCGGTAGCGTCCCTGTGGGGTGGGACATCAAGCGCCGTGCCGGAAAAAAGAAAGTCGTCCTCGAGCTCGGAGGCAACGCCGCGGTCATCGTGCACAGCGACGCCGATGTCGCCTACGCTGCCGAACGCTGCGTAGTGGGCGGCTTCGCCTATGCCGGCCAAACCTGCATTTCCGTGCAGCGCATCCTGGTCGAGCAATCCGTATATGGAAAATTCACCGACCTGTTGATCGAAGCGGTCAAACAGCTCAAAACCGGCGATCCCATGGATGAAGCCACCGACGTGGGCCCCCTTATTCGCGAGAGCGATGCGATTCGCACCGCCGCCTGGATCGACGAGGCCGTGCGCGCCGGAGCCCGCCTGCTCTGTGGAGGCCGCCGCACCAACAGCATCGTCGAGCCCACCATTCTCACCGGGACCAAGCCTGATATGAAGGTAAACTGCCAGGAAATTTTTGGCCCCGTCGTCACCGTCGAGCCTTACCAGAATTTCGATCAAGCCTTGCGCCAGGTGAACAGCTCGGCCTACGGCATGCAAGCGGGCGTATTCACCCGTGACGCGAAACTCCTTTTTCAGGCTTACGAGGAACTTGAAGTCGGAAGCGTCATCGCTGGCGACGTTCCTTCCTTCCGCATCGATCACATGCCCTACGGCGGCGTAAAGGACTCTGGCTTAGGTCGTGAAGGATTACGTTACGCGATTGAAGAGATGACGGAACCCAAACTGCTCGTCATGAATCTTAGATAGTCCTACCTACCGGAAAGTATGTATGGCCCCGGTGTGCGCTCACTCTCGTTGAAAAACTCAACATGTTTTCAGTAATGTTTGAAGCGAAAAATTTTTCTTTGCGAATTTTCAAAAAGCCCTGACAAAGCTGTTCGGAATATTTATAATTTCCAGTTTCGCAGACAACTCGAAAACCTCAGTGGGTGGTTTTCTTACTCGGAACAACAAGCGGCCATTATTAGCGGACGATCCGCCGGGTCTCTTCAGCCAGATCTCATAAGAGAATGTCGCAGATCTTTCATCGCAGCACGAATACGCTGTCCCGCGCCACTATTTTCGGCGCCATCTTCGTCGTGGCAGCTCTGGTTTGGGTAGGGTACGCCATCCAGGGCTCCCCATACGTCACCTATGAAGGAGTGCGCAAGCCCCAGCCAGTTCCTTTCAGTCACCAGCATCATGTGACCGGACTTGGCATCGATTGCCGGTACTGCCACACCTCGGTTGAGACCTCGAGTTTCGCAGGAATTCCTCCCACCAAGACGTGCATGAACTGCCACTCGCAGATCTGGACCAACGCCGCCCTGCTCGAGCCCGTGCGCGCCAGCTATCGATCTGGTGAGTCTCTGCAATGGACGCGGGTCAATCAACTCCCCGACTTCGTCTTCTTTAATCACAGTATTCACGTCACCAAGGGAGTCGGCTGCAACGTGTGTCACGGGCCGGTGGACACCATGCCATTCATGTATCAGCAAGCCACTCTACAGATGTCGTGGTGCCTCGACTGCCATCGCGACCCGGGCAAGAACTTGCGGCCGCGCGATCAGGTTTTCAATATGCGTTACCGGCCTCCTTCTGACATTAGCCCCGTCGAGGTGGATGGCAAGAGTTTCACAGACCAGGATGCTCTGGGGGCGTACTTAATCACGAAATATCGAGTTCGCGTAGGAAAGTTGAAGACCACCGACGGCCAGACCAGCGTTGGCGATATCACCAGCTGCAGCACATGCCATCGCTGAACCGTTCGCCTCGTAAGGGCGAATGATCCCTATGCCAGCCTCGCAGGGGCGGCACAGTGCAGCCCGGGACGTAGGTCCTGGGTCGAAGCAAGTAGCAGATAAAGTCCCGTAGGGACGATAGAGATTCGACGGACGAATGGCGAACGACGAAAAAAATAACGGCGAGCTGATTCAGATCGCGAAGGGCGGAGACGTTTGCCCAAGCAAAAAGGGCAAACTCGATTTGAACGCGGTACGCGCAGAGATCGATAAAGCGGCCACCACCGGCCCGGAGTATTGGCGCAGCCTCGAAGAACTCGCGGGCAATCCCGAATTTCAGGCAGCTCTCAAACGCGAGTTTCCCAAAGGCGCCTCCGAGTGGGTGGACACCGTCTCCCGCCGCGGCTTCCTCAAAGTCATGGGCGCTTCGCTCGGACTTGCCGGCATGACCGGATGCGTGAAGCTTCCCAACGAAGTTATCGTTCCCTATGTTCGCCAGCCGGAAAATGTCATTCCCGGCCGGGCTATGTATTACGCGACGGCGCACACGCTGAACGGCTATGCGAATCCGATTCTCGTGGAGAGCCATCTCGGCCGCCCAACCAAGGTCGAGGGCAACGATAAGCATTACGCCTCTCTCGGCGGCACCGATATCTTCGCCCAGGCTTCTATTCTGACGATGTACGATCCCGACCGCTCGCAGAGCGTCGTTTCCCTGGGCGATCAGCGCTCCTACGCTGCTTTCCTGAGCGCGATTCGCGGGCCGCTCAGCGCGCAGAAAGCACTACAAGGCGCGGGCATCCGCATTCTCACCACAACGATTTCATCGCCAACGCTCGCTGACCAGATCCGCAATTTGCTGAAGGTATATCCGCAGGCGAAGTGGCATGTGTACGAGCCGGTGAATCGCGACAATGTGCTCGAAGGCGCGAAGATGGCCTTCGGCCAGCCCGTCGAGACCCGCTATGACTTCTCGAAAGCGGACGTCGTAGTCTCGCTCGATGCCGATTTCCTCTACGCAGGATGGCCCGGCAACGTGCGCTACATCCGCGATTTCGCCCTGCGCCGCGATCCCGATATCGGGCAGATGAATCGCTTGTACGCCATCGAGAGCACCCCGAGCGCTACGGGTGCGAAGGCGGATCATCGTTTGCCTGTGCCGGCCAGCAAGATTCAGAGCATTGCGGCCGAGTTAGCCAATGCATCAGGAGGCAACTCGCAGACTGGTGAAGAAGGAAAATTTGTCGCCTCCGCGGCCCGCGATCTGCAGCAGCACCGTGGCTCCAGCATTGTGATTGTCGGCGAACATCAACCGCCAGCTGTTCACGCCTTAGCTCATACCCTGAATGCGTCTTTAGGGAATATCGGGAAGACTGTCTTCTACACCGATCCAGTTGATGCGAACCCCGTCAATCAGATTGAATCACTGAAAGAACTCGTCAACGACATACAAGGCGGCAAGGTCGACCTGCTTATTATCCTCGGCGGCAATCCGGCTTACGATGCGCCCGCCGATCTCCATTTCGCTGACACACTTAAGAACGGCAAAGCGCAACTCCGCGTCCATTATGGTCTGTATGAGGACGAAACTTCCGAGCTTTGCCAGTGGCACGTGAACGCCACGCACGAACTGGAATCATGGGGCGACGCCCGGGCGTTTGACGGAACGGTCAGCATCATCCAGCCGCTGATTGCCCCCCTTTACAACGCGAAGAGCCCGGTCGAATTCGTTGCCATGCTCTCCGGTCAAGGCGATGCGACCGGTTACGAGCTCGTTCGCGCTTATTGGCAGAAGCAGCACGTCGGCGCAGATTTCGAGCAGTTCTGGCGCAAGTCGCTGCACGATGGCTGGATCGATGGCACCACTTTTCAACCCAAGGCGCTAAGCGCAAAGGCCGCCACCACCCCTTCGGACTTGAAGCCGGCTGACGCCAACGCCATGGAGCTCAACATCCGCCGCGATCCCACCGTCTGGGATGGGCAATTCTCCAATAACGGCTGGCTCCAGGAACTTCCCAAGCCGATGTCCAAGCTCACCTGGGATAACGCGGTGCAAGTCGGGCCCAAAATGGCCGGGCGCCTGCATCTCGCATCCAAAGATGTTGTCGAACTCGAACTGAACGGCAAGAAAATTCAAGGCGCAGTCTGGATCCAAGCCGGGCATCCCGACAATTCAATCACCGTCACGCTCGGCTACGGCCGCAAGCGCGCGGGTCGCGTCGGCACCGGGCAAGGCTACGACGCTTATCAACTCCGGACCAGCACCGCTCCCTGGATCGCCAGCGGAGTTCAGATACGCAAGACCGGTGAGATCTACGAATTGGCCTCCACGCAGGGCATGCAGTCGATGGACACGCCCGATGGCGAGCATCGTCCCCTGGTCCGCGAAACCAGCCTTGACGATTACAAGAAAGAGCCAGGATTCGCCAAGGAGGAAGAAGTCCCGCAAGGCCTGACACTCTACCCGCGCTACGAGTACGAGAAAGAGCAATACGCCTGGGGCATGGCGATCGATCTGAACCGCTGCACCGGATGCAACAACTGCATTCTTGCCTGTCAGTCTGAAAACAATATTGCCGTGGTCGGAAAAGAGCAGACGCTCCTCGGGCGCCACATGCATTGGCTGCGGGTGGACGCCTACTATCAAGGCGACCGCGACAATCCGAAAGCCTTCTTCCAGCCGGTACCGTGCATGCACTGCGAAAACGCACCCTGCGAAGTCGTCTGCCCGGTGGGCGCCACCAGCCACAGCAGCGAAGGCCTGAACGACATGATTTATAACCGCTGCGTGGGCACGCGCTACTGTTCGAATAACTGCCCGTACAAGGTGCGCCGCTTCAATTTCCTGCTCTTCCAGGATTGGGACACGGCGCAACTAAAGATGATGCGCAATCCCGACGTCAGCGTACGCAGCCGCGGCGTCATGGAAAAGTGCACCTATTGCGTGCAGCGCATCAATGAGCACCGTATCGACGCCGAAACTGCATCGGTCCGCGAAGGCAAAGAGATCGCCATCGGAGATGAATTGCAGACCGCCTGCGCACAATCGTGCCCGGCCGAAGCGATTATCTTCGGCAACATCAATAACCCAAACAGCAAAGTTTCGCAGTGGAAGGCGAAGGCGCGCAATTACAGCCTTCTGGGCGAGTTGAATACCCGCCCGCGCACAACCTATTTAGCAGAAGTCCGCAACCCTAACCCGGAACTGGAAAGCTAAGAGCCAGAAGCTAGAAGCTGCCTCATGCCAGAGCAATATAAATCAACGACCGAGATCCAGCGGACGCCCGTGATTGCGCCGGGCCACACCTTCGGCACCGTAACGGAAAAAATCAGCGCGATTGTGCTGACCCGTCCCGCCTCCAATGGCTGGTTCATCGGATTCGGCATCTGCTTCATGCTCACCATGATGATGCTGTTTGCCATCGGATACCTGTTCGTCAAAGGCATCGGCATCTGGGGCGTGACCATCCCCATCGGATGGGGCTTTGCCATCGTCAACTTCGTCTGGTGGATCGGTATCGGCCATGCCGGCACCCTGATCTCTGCCATTCTTCTCTTGCTGCGCCAATCCTGGCGCAACTCCATCAATCGCTTCGCCGAAGCCATGACGCTGTTCGCCGTGGCCGCCGCAGGAATCTTCCCCGCCATCCACGTCGGGCGCCCCTGGCTCGCGTACTGGCTCTTCCCCTACCCAAATACGATGCGGGTATGGCCGCAATTCCGCAGCCCGCTCATGTGGGACGTCTTCGCTGTGTCCACATACGCGACCATCTCAGCGCTGTTCTGGTTTGCTGGACTGATTCCCGACTTCGCCACGCTGCGCGATCGTTCAGAAAAACGCTGGGTGAAGATGGTTTACGGCATGCTGTCATTCGGCTGGCGCGGATCTGCTCGCCACTGGCATCGCTACGAAACCATGTACCTGCTGCTCGCGGGATTGGCCACGCCACTTGTGCTTTCGGTTCACACGGTGGTCAGCTTCGATTTCGCCATCGGCATCGTCCCGGGCTGGCACACCACCATCTTCCCGCCGTACTTCGTTGCCGGCGCCATTTACTCCGGCTTCGCGATGGTGCTGATGCTGGCCATCCCCATCCGGAAGATTTACGGCCTGGAAGATTTCATCACCCTGCGTCACCTGCAGAACTCGGCGAAGGTCATGCTGGCCACAGGACTGATCGTGGCTTACGGTTACGGCATCGAGGCGTTCATGGGCTGGTACAGCGGCGACCGCTACGACGCGTTCACGCTGTGGAACCGGCTGCACGGTCCCTATGCCCCGTGGTACTTGTCGCTGCTCGCCTGCAACATTTTCATCCCGCAGGTCCTGTGGATCCGCCGCCTGCGCACAAGCCCGCTGGCTCTGTTCTTCATCTCGGGAGTGATTTTGATCGGCATGTGGCTGGAGCGTTTCATCATCGTAGTCGTCAGCCTCAGTCGCGACTTCCTGAATTCATCCTGGGGCATGTACTACCCCACGCGCTGGGACTGGATGACCTACATCGGCACCATCGGCATGTTCCTAGCTGCGATGTTCCTGTTCCTGCGCTTCCTGCCTGCCATCTCGATCTTCGAAATGCGCACCCTTCTGCCCGAGGCGGAGGTGAAAGAGTAACGCCATGAAGCGCGATCCCATCTACGGCATCATGGCCGAATTCGATTCGGCTCAGGCTCTGGTCGACGCAGCCCACAAGACTCATGCAGCGGGCTACAAGAAGATCGACGCCTACAGCCCATTTCCCATCGAGGGTCTGG
>JAICJP010000312.1 GCA_025928375.1 Candidatus Sulfotelmatobacter sp. | reverse complement strand
GGCCGGAGGGAGGGCGAACGAAGTCTGCGGGTGAAGCAGGTGGCCACCGGCAGTGAAGTGACGGTAGTACCGCCGCAGCCGGGTTTCTTCGGGCTGGGTGCGGCGTTCACGCCCGACGGGAATTATCTGTACTACCCGCATGGCGATCCTGCCAATCCGAATAACGTCAATCTTTACAGCGTGCCGTCACTGGGCGGGAGTCCTCGGCAAGTGGCGAGTGATGTCGTCGGCGCAGCGGCATTTTCGCCGGACGGAAAGCAGATCGTGTACCGCCGCATCATTCAACAGACCGGCGAGGATCAGATTTTGATTGCGAATGCCGACGGAAGCGGAGAGCGAGTCGTCGTTCAGCAAAATCGAGGCCAGGGGAAGGGCCTATCCACAGATCCTTCATGGTCCAAGGGCGATCTCATCGCGGTGGGTGCTTTCGATGTGGCTAAGGGGCAGATCACCTCGATTCTGGTCTACACGCCGCAGGGCCATCTGGAGAAGAAGTTCCCGCGACCCGAACTGGTTACCTCCGTAGCGTGGCTGCCGGATGCGTCGGGCTTGCTCTTTGTGGGCGCGGAAAAAGGGACGGGATTGCGCAGCCAGATCTGGTTTCAGCCCTATCCTGCAGGCGCCGCGATCCGGGTCACTAACGACCTGAGTAGCTATTTCTCGCTAAGCGTAACCGCAGACGGACGGTCGTTCATTACCACCGAGCAGCGTCAGGCCGCGACGGTTTACGTGGGAGACTCGCCTGCTGTGCTCAGCGACAAGATCGATTGGAAGCTGACCCCAATCTCCACGCAGCAAGCGACCGGATACGATTTGTCCTGGACCGCGACCGGCAAGCTTCTGCAAAAAGATATGAGCTGGCACATCGATGAGACCAGTGCGGATGGCAGCGACCGGATACGCCTGCTGCAGAACGACAGTCTGCTGTTCAGTGCCATGCCTTGCGGCAGGGGCGACTTGGTCGTGGTGGGGAGAGTTCTTGAGGACAATAAACCGAATGTGTGGCTCCTGAATACAGTCAGCGGCGAGTTGAAGCAGCTTACGTTTGGAATCGATGTGGAGAAGGGTGACTGCACGCCTGACGGTAACTGGCTACTCTACGCAGAGGGGGCAGCCCAGGATGGTGTGGGGCGCATTTATAAACTGTCAACCGATGGGGGGACTCCGGTCGAGTTGGCCCGCGGAACCAGTTTTTCTCCAGTGGTTTCTCCGGATGGCAAACTGATCACCTACGGGAAAACTGAGGGACAGGGAGCCAGCACAAAATCGAAGATCATTGTGCAGAGGCTGGAAGATGGCGCGATTGAGAAGCAGATCGAGATGGTCGCGCCCTTTGACGACTGGCATGCCCTGGGCTGGACACCCGATAACAAGGCCCTCACCTTTGTGCACAACACAACTGGTAGCACGCAAAATGTATACATGCTGTCATTGTCGGGCAGCGCTCCTGTACCGCTGACTCACTTCGCCTCCGAACCTGTGTTTGTGCCTTCCTATGCCTGGTCCAAAGATGGCAAGAAGTTTGCCCTGACCCGCGCTCGCTACAATGATACGAATGTCGTCCTGTTCAGCGGATTCCGCTAGGCGCTCCAGAAACATTAAGCCATTCCGTTTCGATTCGCGCGGCGATCACGTAGCGACAGCCCATTGGGCAGTCGGCCGCATCCGGGGCCCCGAGACTGGGTGGGTCTTTGTTGAGACCAGTGCCCCGGGGTGATACTCTAATTCCACGCTTGAGCGGGAGTAGTTCAGCGGTAGAACGCCAGCTTCCCAAGCTGGATGTCACGGGTTCGATCCCCGTCTCCCGCTCCATTTTTTTTCGTTCCTTCCGATTTTCGACCCTCATCCGGCGTCCCTTCCACTTCCCCGTCTTTGGTTACTTCCGTTTGCCCGGAATCGCAAATCCGTGATTTCGATCACCAACAGCCGTGACGTGCGCCATTTGCCCTTCATAGCAGTTGGACGAAGATGACCTTGAAGATGCGCGAGTTACAAGCGCCAGTCCGCAACTGCCAGTGTGCGGACATTTCAGAAGGGGTAGGCAGGGAGGTTCTGATGAGTACCGTAGAGATCCATGAACCAGAGGTAAAGGGCATAGAACCGGCAGTACGCGGGAAGGCGGCTGTCATGCCGCGTCCGGAAATGGTCCTGGGACCGCCGCTGCCCCCAAAGCCCCTGTTTGCCGACAGCGTCCTCGATTTCGGCGCGCAAAGCAAACGCAAGGCGGTGGCGACGACGACCTCGTTTATTGTGAATTGCCTGGCGATTTGCATGATGTTGCTCGTTCCCCTTATGTTCACCGAGGATCTGCCCAAGGCCCAGTTGCTGACCATGCTGGTTGCACCCCCGCCTCCTCCGCCCCCACCCCCGTCGGCCGCCGAGGCGGTTCAGAGAGTGGTCAAACAGATCCAAACCGACATGCTCAGTACCGGACAGCTGCGCACGCCAACCCGCATTCCGCAAAAAGTCCAGGTCATCAAAGAAGAAGAGGCGCCACCGCCGATGGCCGCCACCGGTGGCGTGGTTGGCGGAGTCCCAGGTGGAATTCCGGGTGGGCAGCTCGGAGGCGTGATTGGCGGGATCGTGAATGCCACCTCTAGCCTCTCGGCAGTGCCGAAATTTGCCCCTGTCCAACCGCAGCGCGTGCGCATCTCCCAAGGCGTTACTAAGGGCCTGCTGATCCGCCGTGTCGAACCCACCTATCCCACCCTGGCGCGCTCGGCGAGGGTGCAGGGTGAGGTCGTTTTATCCGCCATCATCAGCATCACCGGCGAGATTGAGAACCTGCAGTTAGTCAGTGGCCACCCCATGCTGGTGCCATCTGCACTCGCCGCCGTCAAACAGTGGCGTTACAAGCCATATCTGCTGAATGGGCAACCGACAGAGGTTGAGACCACGATTACCGTGATCTTCACCTTGTCGTCTTGATAGGGGAAACGGCGCGTTCTGGGAGCGCCAGGAGTCTAAAAAATGCCTGCTGAATATACCTATCGCGTTTCGGCTTGGTGGACGTCGGGCCGCACTGGACTGGCCAAGTGCGAGTCCTCCCCTAACACGATCCATTTCTCCGACGCCGCGGAACTGGGCGGTCTCCAAGGCCGCTGGACTCCTGAGCAACTGCTGCTTTGTGCCTTGGCAGGTTGCTTCACAACAACTTTTAACGATCTCGCCCACGGCGCTAAGTTCGACTATGTCGACCTCGAGGTTGAAATCGAGGGATCGGTTCATCGTACCCGCGCGGCGGGATGCAATTTCACTGAAATCCTGATTCGTCCCCGCTTGACCGTGCCTTCCGACGGACTACGTGAAACCGGGCTGGGGCTTCTGCGACGCACCAAATCGGTTTGCATGATTTCGCGAGCTATTACGGTACCCCAGACGCTCGAGGCAGTGGTGGAAACCGTGAGAATTCCCGTCGAAGGCTGGGCCAACGATGACGCTGCGGTAAAACTGGGAGTTTAACCGGCCCTTGAATCCGAAAAGGGGGTGAGTATGATGTTCTCCTACAGGCTGGTGCGCCTAATTGAGTCGCACGCCGATGCGCTCGCTGCCGGATTGGAAGAGAAAGTGCAAGCGACCTGCCTCATCGCGCACTTCCGCGAGATTCCAGCTCATGAACTGAGAGAGCGCGTCTACGAGATTTATCGTCACCTGGGCGAATGGTTGCTGGGCAAGAACGAACTCGATATCGAGCACCGTTACAGAGAGATTGGTGCGCGGCGGGCTCGCCAGCACATTCCACTCAGCGAGGTGGTCCAGGCGATTGTCCTGACCAAGGAGAATCTCTGGGATTTCCTGAAGAGCGAAGCCGTGATGGACCGCGCCATTGAAATCATGGGGGAATTGGAGTTGCTGCAGATGCTCGAAATGTTTTTCGATCGGGCAATTTATTATGCCGCTGTGGGGTATGAAGACGAAGTCGCCCAAGCTTCGCGATGTGGCGAACTGAGGGCAGTTTAGGGAGCGGATCGGATGTCGATGTCATGGGAAATGGAATACAAAAAGCGTCTCAAGACCGCAGACCAGGCGCTGGCCTGCGTGCAGTCGGGGATGCGGGTTTACATTCAGCCCGGTTGTGCCGAGCCTGAGACGCTGGTTGAGGCCTTGATCCGGCGCGCGCCGGATCTGTTTAACGTAGAAATTGTCCACATGATGACCATGGGCTGCGCGCCTTACGTGGCACCGGAAATGGCCGGCCACTTCCGGCACAATGCCGTGTTCATCGGCGCCAATGTGCGCGAGGCCATCAACGACGGCCGCGCGGATTACACCCCCATCTACCTCAGCGAAATCGAAGGGCTGTTCGAGAGCGGCGAAATGCCGATCGATGTCGCTCTGATCGAGGTTTCGCCGCCGGACTCCCACGGATACTGCAGCTTTGGCGTGGGCGTGGACACGACCCTGACCGCGGCCAAAGTGGCGAAGTTTGTGGTGGCGCAGATCAACGACAACATGCCGCGCACTTACGGCGACAGCTTCATTCACGTCAACGACATTGACGCGTTCGTGGAGTCTTCGCGGCCGCTGTGCGCGCTGAAGAAACCGGTCGTGAATGACTTGCAGGTTGCCATTGCCCGCAACGTTGCCGGACTCATCGATGATGGAGCTGTATTGCAGACGGGTATCGGAGGAATTCCCGATGCGGTTCTGCCCATGCTGATGGACCGCAAGGATCTCGGCGTCCACAGCGAACTGGTATCCGACGGCGTGATCCCTCTGATCGAGGCTGGCGTACTTACCGGCGCGCGCAAGAATTTCAAGCCGCGCAAGATCATTCTGGGCTTCGCTTTGGGCACGAAGCGCCTGTTCGAATTTGTCGATAACAATCCGATTTTCGAATTCCATCCCACGGCCTACACCAACGATCCCGGCCTAATCGCCCGCAATGACAACATGGTCGCCATCAACTCCGCATTGCAGGTCGACCTGACTGGGCAGGTCTGCTCCGATTCCATCGGCAACCAGTTTTACAGCGGGATCGGCGGACAGGTCGATTTCCTGCGCGGGGCATCGCGATCCAAGGGCGGCAGGGCCATCATTGCGATCTCATCCACCGCGAAGAATGGCACCATCTCGCGCATCGTTCCCATGCTCGATCCCGGGGCCGGCGTGGTGACCTCACGCGGTCTTGTGCGCTACGTCGTGACTGAATACGGCGTGGCCTACCTGCATGGAAAATCCATTCGCGAACGGGCCAAGGCGCTCATCAACATTGCGCATCCCCAGTTCCGCGAAGGCCTCTACGAATACTGCGAGAAGACGAAGTGGTTGCAGCATCCCCAGGCGGCACAAACGGCGTTTACGAGGTGAAAGCATGCCAGGACCAGCGCGCGGCAATGTGGCCATTGACGTAGAGGAGTGCAAGGGTTGCGGGCTCTGCGTCGAGTCCTGCCCGCCCAAATGCCTCGAGTTAGCTCCTGAGTTGAATCGTTACGGCGTGCATGCGGCGCACTACGCCGGACACGATTGCACCGGATGCGGCATTTGCTTTTACTG
>JAICJP010000055.1 GCA_025928375.1 Candidatus Sulfotelmatobacter sp. | reverse complement strand
ATCAATCGCATCTACGACACGACCGAATTCCGCTACGGCTACCAGTCCCCGATCACTCCGCCTTCAGTCTTCTCCTACGACATGGAGAAAGGAACCTCGGCCCTGCTGAAGCAAAAGGAAGTCCCCGGCGGCTACGATCCCAAGAAGTATCAGGTGGAACAGGTCTACGCGGTCGCCTCGGACGGAGTGAAGATCCCGGTCTCCGTTCTGCGCCTGAAAACCGCGAAGCTCGATGGCACCGGGCCGCTCTATCTCTACGGTTATGGCTCCTACGGAATTTCGATCGACATGTTCTTCAACTCAAATATCTTCAGCATGGTCGATCGCGGAGTCGTCACGGCCGTGGCGCACATCCGCGGTGGCGGCGAGATGGGCAAAGGCTGGCACGATGCCGGCAAGATGATGAATAAGAAGACTACGTTCACCGATTTCATCGCCTGCGCGGAAGACCTGGTCAAGCGCGGCTACGGCAGTAAAGACCGGCTGGTGATCGAAGGCCGCAGCGCTGGCGGACTTCTCATGGGCGCAGTGCTCAACATGCGTCCCGACCTGTTCAAAGCGGCGATCGTGGGGGTTCCCTTCGTGGACGTGATCAACACCATGCTCGACGAGTCTCTGCCGCTGACCGTCGGCGAATTCGAAGAGTGGGGCAATCCCAAGGAGAAAGCCGCCTACGATTACATGGTCACCTACTCGCCCTACGACAACATCGAGGCGAAGACTTATCCCAACATGCTGGTGAAAACATCATTCAATGATAGCCAGGTCATGTACTGGGAGCCGGCAAAGTATGTAGCCAAGATGCGGGCTACGAGAACCGATCACAATCTGCTTCTGCTGAAAACGAATTTGAGTCCCGCAGGCCACGGCGGCGCCAGCGGCCGCTACGACAGGTTGAAAGAGTCGGCCTTCGACTACGCCTTCATCGTGACGCAAATGGGAATTTCAAACTGAACAGAGAATTAGAAGAAGATGCCCAACTGCACGAACTTCATAGATGTTAAAAAAGCCCGCCTCCAAGGAAGCGGGCTTTCCCACAATGACAACGGCTATCGCGTATACGGCCCCGGATAATTCGTTCCATCGGCACAGCCTTTCTGCCCGCTGGAATTCGCGTATCCAGTGTTATGGTCGAAATCGTAGTTCGACCAGTTCCCCTGGATTTTCCAGTTGGTGGACCCAATCGTGACGTACGAACCGCCGAAAGTCCATGCGCACTTATCGGCGTTCTCGGCGCCTGAACTGTCGTACCACGCATTTCCGTTCGGATCAGAACGCGTCTCCGACAATTCATGTCCAGTCACATTGGCCAAGGCCTTCAACCCTTGGGATTGCCCGCTGACGTTGCTCTGCGGGTCGCATCCCGCATCACCATCCAGCTTGAAGAAGAAGCCAAACTCGATCGCCTTGCCGTTGCACGAGCCCCAACTGTGATACGCGCAGTAGTTCGCTCCCCCGCGTGGCTTGTCCACGTACACCGGGTAATATGCGCCGGCCGTCGGCGTCGGAACCACCTTGCAGACTTCGTTCAGCACCGCCGATGTGCTGATGTGCTTGGGCAGCGAGCTCCCATCGATAACGTGCCCCTGATACGTCACGGCGCTGCCCACTTTATGCCCGGCGGTGTCGCTAAACTCGTCGACAGTCGCCTCGTAGCTGGTGCCACCCAACGAGGAATACAACTTATCGATGCCCGAAATCTTGTCTCCGGTATAGGATGGCCAGCTCGCCCCCCACCAGATTACCTTGACGGTGGCCGACGGCAGCACCGGGCCTCCGTGGTACGTCATGTCGGGGCTGCTGCCGGCATTGTGCGAATGCGTACTCCCATTCGCCCAATGCGGTCCTAAGATCGGCGGTTCTTTCTTGTTAGGATTTTTGTTTACGTCCTGGGCTGTCAATGACAAGGCACACAGAAACAACGAGGCTAGCGTCAGCCATCTCATAAATACTCTCTCCTCGGGGCGGATGCGAAGCGGCAAACAGTGGAGGATTCTCCTTTGTTTTTGTTTGTACTGTCAATGAGGAAATCGCTGTATGGCCCGCCCCGCGGCTGGAAGTCAAGGTCTGGGTACAGGGGTCTTCCCGTGCAAAATAGTTAGTGCAGGGCTAAGCTTGACTGGCTACTTCGCGAAAAAATAATCGAATGACTTCACCGCCGTGAACTCGTCCTCCCGTATATCGAACACGGTGTAAAGCTTGGTCACGTACAACACATCCTGAACTTTCTGGCTCAGGTTCAGCAGCTTCAACTCTCCCCCGGCGTTGCGCACGGTGGTGAAGCATCCCACCAACTCACCCACTCCGGAGCTGTCAATGTAGTCGACATCCGCCAGGTTCAGAATGATCTTCTTCTTCCCGTCCGCCACCAGGCCCCGAACGGCATCGCGCAAAACGCCAATTTCATCCCCCAGCACAATCCGCCCCTTGACGTCCAGAATGGTGATGTGCGCGACTTCCCGCGTCTCAATCTTCAGCGGCATGTTTGCGGACTCCCGGCCCGAATGGTAGTGCCACACGTCAGTCAAGTCAATGCCGGACCAGGCAACGAAACCGCAGGGAGTAGAATCCCGTAATCAGTACGCGAGGAGGCTCCCGCCTTATGGCTTCAGTCCACCGGGCCCTGTTCTTCGCTCTTCTGTTCTCGTCAGCATTCCTGGTCGCCGAGTGCACCCACGATCATCGCACCAACAAGAATGCCGGAATCCTGGTTACCGATTTCACCATCTCGGGAACCCAGACCATCAGCGCCACCGACCTCGCCCGCATGACTACCGCCTTCATTGGCTCCTGCTTCGATGAAGACTCGGAAGAAATGGAAGAGCGACTTCGCGCTTCATTTCAAGATCGCGGCTACTTCAAAGTGGAAGTGAAGACCCTTCGGGTCAAGCCGGCAGATCCCCTGGGCGTTCCCAAGCCGGTGACTATCGAGGCGGAAGTCTCAGAAGGTCTCCGCTACAGGCTTGGGCAGATAACTTTCGTGGACAATCATGCCTTCGATGCGGACACCCTTCGTCGTGAGTTCTCTCTGAAGGCAGGCGAAGTGTTCGAGAGAGACAAGATCGCCAGAGGCCTTGAGGGTCTGCGCAAGCTGTATGGCTCGAGCGGGTTTCTCGATTACATGGCGATACCGGAGACTCGCTTCGACTCGAACGCAACTACAAGTCTCATCATGACCTTTGACGAGGGTCCCCAGTACCACATGGGCAAACTCGACATTGTGGCCGCAAAGGAAGCCGCCGCAAGGCTACGCTCAGAATGGAAACTGGCGGAAGGCGCCGTGTACGATGCCACTTACGTCGACCATTACCTCGACGACAATCGCGCCCTGCTCCCGGTCAGCTTCAGCCGGGAGAACGTCCAGATATTTCAGAATTGCCCCGACGCGCTGGTCGAAGTTCAGATGATCATTGATCCGGATGAAGAGCCGTCTCATCCCGCGCCTAAAAATGTCGAATGCGCCAAGCACGAGAGCAAAGATATGCAGAAGTAAAGCGGATGAGCGGGTGGCTAGGAGTGTGCCCCGTGCGGCCGCGAGTCCAGCTCCAGCGCGGGCAGAGGAACGTTGTCGCGAATCTCCTGAATGGGCGAGGTCACAATCGGTGTCGCATACGCCGGATGCCGAAACTCCAGGTGCATTCCCCGTCCAACATATTGCATTTTTAGCATCGATCCGCCCCAGGTTGAGCCCGCAATCGCCACCTGCACCGGCTCCGGACAAAACTCCGGGTGCCCCGACAGCAGTGCCTCGCTCCCACCCAGCAGCACCGCCGTATAACGATGGTGCATCGTCTGAATCTCCAGCACGGTAGAAGGCGGAAGGTCGTTCAGAAAAACGCCGCCTTCAACTTCCGACTGGATGATGCTGCGGTTGACTTCGTTGGCCAGGTTTGGATGCGGGTTAAACATACAATTGGCTGGGCTTCAGGGTACCGGGTTTCATGGCTCTCTTACAAGCGTCCTTTCAGACAGCCGCCCAAGCGGAAGGGCGCGACCCTTTAGACGGACGAACATACCTCCAGGTTGCAGCGAATGTATCCTGGCGACATGTAGCGACAGGCCCTTGGGCTGTCCAAGCGGAGGCGAAGCCGAGCGCCTATGATCGATCCTGTCCAAGCGAAGCTGAAGCGCAATGCCCGTCACCTTTGTGCAACCAGCCAGCCCGGCCCCTGGCCCTTTGTCGAAACCTTCTCCCGTACTTAACGCCTTTCAAATCAAGGTTCCACCCCAGGCCTTGAACCCTTCGCTCCTGTTAGAATACCGAATACAGGGGTTCGTCTTCATGCCAGTACCCGTATCTCAAATCTGGACGGTGACCAGCTACGTCCTGCGCCAAAAGCTTGCCGGACGCAAGCGCTACCCGCTGGTCCTGATGCTGGAACCGCTGTTCCGCTGCAACCTGGCCTGCGCCGGATGCGGCAAGATCCAGTATCCCGCCCACATCCTGAAAAAGGACCTGACGCCGGAAGAGTGCTTCCGCGCCGTGGAAGAATGCGGCGCCCCCATGGTGTCCATCCCGGGCGGTGAGCCCCTGATGCATCCGCAGATCGCCGAGATCGTGGAAGGGCTGGTCGCCCGCAAAAAGTACATTTACCTGTGCACCAACGCCCTGCTGCTGAAGGAGAAGATCCACCTCTTCAAGCCGAGCAAGTACCTGACCTTCAGCGTTCACCTCGACGGCCAACAGGAAGAGCACGATCTCGCTGTGTGCCGCGAGGGCGGATACGACATTGCGGTCGACGCCATCAAAGAAGCCCTCCGCCACGGCTTCCGCGTCACCACCAACACCACGTTGTTTGACGGCGCCAATCCGAAATCCGTCCGCGCCTTCTTCGATGAAATGATGGACCTTGGCGTTGAGGGCATGATGCTCTCGCCCGGGTATTCCTACGACAAAGCTCCCGACCAGAAGCATTTCCTGGGCCGCGCCCGCACCCGGCGGATGTTCCGCGCGATTCTGTCGAATCGCAAGAAGAACTGGCAATTCAATCTGTCGCCATTGTTTCTCGAATTCCTGATGGGCAAGCGCACTTATCCCTGCACCCCTTGGGGCATGCCCACCTACAACATCTTCGGCTGGCAAAAGCCCTGCTACCTGCTGCAGGACGGCTACGCGGAAACCTTCGACGAGCTGATGTCCTCGACCGAATGGCACAACTACGGCACCGAGTCCGGCAATCCGGCCTGCGCCAATTGCATGGTCCACAGCGGCTACGAAGCGAGCGCCGTGAACGCCACCTTCAGTTCGCTAACGGGATTCCTCGCCACGGTCAAAGCGACGCTATTCACCAGCTACAAAGACGAAGAAGCACTGAGAATGCTGGAAGAGCCGCCAGCCCCGGTGCACCCGCTGATTCAGATCGCACCGAACGCCCGCTCGCTGGAAGAGGCAAGAACCACATAACAACCAAAAATCACGTAGGGACAGCCTCTCAGGCTATCCAAGCGAAAGCGAAGCCGAGCGAATGGGTTCAGCTAACAACTCATAGCTCACAGCTAACCATGACAGGCAAAGAAGCCGGCCACATCGAGCAACACCCGTCGCACTCCCAGGCGCTGAATCCCGACACGCTTGAAGTCGCTCCCGGCGTAGAGCATGAAAAGCTGGAAGGCTGGATTCCGCAGCTGGCCTCAGAAGAAGAGCTCCGCCAAGCCCTGGAGAAAGCCTTCGACTACCGCGGAGACATCACCATCACCCGTAAAGACGGCAGCCAGGTCGAAGGTTATCTGTTCGATCGCCGCAGCGGCGCGACCCTAAAAGATTCCGTAGTCCGGCTCTATCCGAAAAATTCCAGCGAAAAAGTAGCGATCCCCTATTCCGATATTGCTGCCCTGGCCTTCACAGGACGCGACACCGCCGCCGGCAAAAGCTGGGAAGCCTGGATGAAAAAATACTCCGAGAAAAAAGCCGCGGGCGAAAAAGACCTAAGCCTCCACCCCGAACCCCTGGAATGATCTGCGAAGATGTGGGACAGTCGCGCTCGCCAGTCCAGCGCAGCTCAACGGAGCTTTTCCCAAGCTCATCCTGAGCAAAGCCGTAGCGAGCCAGCGAAGTCACGGCAACTCGAACATGGCTTCGCTGCAAAGTAGCGCTTAAAAGATCCGTGTTCATCCGCGAAATCCGCGGCAAAGAATTCTATTTCCCCGTGAAACTGATACCGTCGATCAGTTCCTCCACCTCATCCTCAGTCCCGCCGAGGATGGTGATGGAAACCGCATACCCGTGGGAGAGAAATGCCAAAGTAGATTGCCGCATCACGCGCGTCCCCACGTCCTTGTGGAAGTCACCCCGCACCAGCTTTCGCGACCCCAAAGCAAATTCATAAGGCTCCTCATCCACGGCAAATCCCTGCGCCTTCGCCACCTCGGTGAGCGGCCCAAAATACTGCGCTGCGTCCTTCAACCCCGGATAAGCATCCACACTTTCCGCCGCAATTAGGATAGAAGAATTAACATCCTGGCCGCGAGCCTCCGGAGGCCGCGAAAATGTGGCCAGTAGCACGCGCTGTTCCCCTGTGCTCCTCTGGGTCCCCTGAGTCGAAGGCTTTTCTTCGTCCTTAGCCTGGTCCTGCGAATTCATCTCCTCAGTCCGCAACACCCACCCCTCGGGAATTTTGCACGCCAACCCAAGCGCCTTGTTGCGATAGATGCCGTTCGACACGGCACCGTTATCGACGGCCGTTGCGCCTGTGGTGGAGGATTCTTTGGTGTGTTTGGAAGAAGAGGACTGCGCAGAAATCCGGCCGGCAATACTAATCCAAAGGATCGTTGCAAGACACAGATGCACCAGACGAGACAAACTCATCTCTTAATCTTACTGAAGCTGTGTCCTGAAGCGATTCAACAATCGAAAATCGAGAATGCCTAAGCGACTCGCGCCATCACCGGCTGCGTACAGAACGAACACCGCTTGGCTTCGATCGGAATCTCACTCAAGCACTCCGGACACTTCTTGGTGGTAGGATCGGGCACCTTCTCCCCGCGATGCATTCGCGCGATCAGCGCATTTATCGGAAGCACCACAAAGAAATAGACTGTTGCGGCGATCAGAATGAAAGAAATGCAAGCGTTGACGAAATCCCCGATCGGGAACTCCGTTCCGCGGAGATAGAATCTCAGGCTGGAATAGTCCGGCTTGCCTGCGATGGCCGCGATCAGAGGTGTAATGAAGGCCTTGCTGAGCGCCGTGACCACGCCGCCGAACGCCGCACCAATTACCACGCCTACCGCCATATCCACAACGTTTCCACGCAGGATAAACTTCTTGAATCCGTTGAGCATAAGTGCCCTCGCAAGATTTCAATTCGCCGCCAAATGTAAGCCAGCGAAGGCACGAGGTCAAGCCTGTGTAGGGGCGGACGCCTCGTCCGCCCCGGCGCGCAGCGCCGTGACCACGGTTAAACAGGACACAGGGACGTAGGGGCAGAAGTGAGGGTCAGAAGCAAGAAGTCAGGGGTGCCCCATGTCGCGCTGCCATTGCGAGACATGGGAACGCGGGATCTGAAATCTGCCAGCAGCGCCGAGACCGGACAACAGCCGCGAAGCGGCGAAAGAATACACAGCCCACGGCGCAAGCCGTAGATACCGGAACTAAATGGGGGACAAGCCCCGGGGAGGGGCGAAAGAATATGACTCAGGAAGAGGCGAACACATTCCTCAGATCCTCATCGGCATCACAATGTACCGATACTTATAATCATCCCCCTCAGCCGGCCGCAGCTGCCCCGCCGACTGCGGATCTTTCAACTCCAGCCGCACATCGGCGGTCCCGGAAGCTTTCAGGAAATCCACCAGGTACGCCGCATTGAAGCCAATCGTGAGCGGTTCGCCATTGTAAGCGCACTCCAGGGAATCCTCCGACTCACCCGCCTCGGTCGATGATGCCGAAATCTTAACTTCGCCCTTCTCCAGCTTGAGCCGCACCGCGCGCGACCGCTCATCCGCAAACTGCGCCACACGCAGAATCGCCGCATTCAAATCATCCGCATTCAGCGGAACGACTTTGCTGTTGTCCTTAGGCAGCACAGCCTCAAAGTTGGGGAACTGGCCGGTAAGCTGACGCGAGGTCATCAGCCGCGACCCGATCCGGAAGAAAAGGGTCGATTCATCTTTAGCAAACTCCACCGTCTCGGTGTCAGTCGAATCCAGCAGGGACTTCAACTCATCCATCGCCTTTTTAGGCACCAGCGTCTTCATCTCGCCCGAGATCCCGTCAAACTTCTCGCCAGCGCGCTCGCAATGCGCCAAGCGATGCCCATCCGTCGCCACCATCGTGATCGACTCCGGCTTCAGCAGCATCAGCGCCCCATTCAGCGTGTATCGCGACTCTTCGTTCGAGATCGCAAATCCCGTGCGTGCGATCAGCCCGCGCAATACCTGCGCCGGAATCGTAACCACTCCCGCGGTCGGAAACACCGGCAGGCTGGGGAAGTTCGATTTCGCCATTCCCACCATCTTGGTATTCGACCGCCCGCAGCGAATGCTCACCCAATGATTTTCCAGCAGCTTGATGGTGATATCCGCGTCCGGCAGGAGTTTCACGTAGTCATGCAGTTTGCGCGCCGGAATGGTGCACGAGCCTTCCTTCTTCACCTTGGCCGCGCACGAGGTCCGCAGGCTCAGATCCAGGTCGGTCGCCGTGATCGACAACCGGTCTCCAGCGGCCTCAAATAAATAATTGGATAAGATTGGAATCGTGGTCTTGCGCTCGACCACGCCTTGTGTGGCGGTCAATTCACGGAGCAATTCGAACTTGCTGACCGTGATCTCCATCGTCCCCGCGGCAACGGCGGCTTCCACCGGCATAAGTCCTTCTCCCCGAAATTGGGCCTTGTGGGTGCCCCATGTCTCGCCGCCTTTGCGAGAAGTGGGAACTGCCCTACTTCTGGTACTACCTTATATCAAATGCAAAACCTATAAAACCAGCAGTAACAGTAGGCCCTGCGGAGAAGTGGAAATCTCAACCAACCCACCTCTTCTCACCAACTTCCCGGCCCACCCTTGATGTGAGTAATCGCTCCCGCCAACCTCGGAGCCCTCACTAGAACCTGCCCGCCATTCCGATTTCTGCCGGGCCTTGCACAACTTCCACATCTCATTCACAGCCAGCTACAAGGAAGACTGTATTGCAAAGTGGAAATCATGCGCGCAGCCGCGTTTTATCCGCCTAATTGCTCAGTCAGTTTATTGATCAGCCTGTTCAAATCTTTATCGTTCTTACGGACCTCTTCAATTTTCTCGACCGAGTGCAGCACCGTGGTGTGATGCTTGCCGCCGAACTGTCTTCCAATCTCGGGCAGCGACGCCTCCGTCAAATGCTTGGCCAGATACATCGCAATCTGCCGCGGATACACAATCGCCCGGGAATTATTCTTCGCCTTGATCTCCACCAGCCGCAGCCCGAACTGTTCGGCCACCATTTTCTGGATGGATTCGATGGTGACCTTCCGCGCCTGCGAATCGATAAAGTTCTTCAACACCTGCTGCGCATAGGGCAGAGTGATCTCGGCGCCAATCAAAGAGGAGTGCGCCACCAACCGGATGAGTGCACCTTCCAACTCGCGCACGTTCGATCGAATGTTAGAAGCCACATACAGGGCGACATCCGTCGGCAACGTGACCTTCTCCTGCTCCGCCTTCTTCTGCAGAATCGCCACCTTGGTCTCCAGATCGGGCGGCTGAATGTCCGCGATCAGTCCCCACTCGAAGCGGCTGCGCAACCGGTCTTCAATCTCCGCCAACTCCTTGGGAGACCGGTCGCTCGCAATCACGATCTGCTTCATCGACTCGTGCAGGGCGTTGAATGTATGGAAGAACTCTTCCTGCGTCCGCTCCTTCTGCGCCAGGAACTGGATGTCGTCGATCAGGAGCACATCGACTCCGCGGAAGCGGTCGCGGAACGACGTCATCTTGTCGTAACGCAGAGAGTTGATCATGTCGTTGGTGAACTTCTCGCTCGACACGTAGCTGATCGCCGCCTGCGGCATCCGCCGCTTGATCTCATGCCCGATCGCCTGCATTAGGTGTGTCTTGCCCATGCCCACGCCTCCATACAAGAAGAGCGGGTTGTAAGCCTTCGAGGGCCGCTCGGCTACCGCCTGGCAAGCTGCATGGGCAAACTGGTTCCCGCTGCCAATGACGAACGCGTCAAACGTGTAGCGCGGATTCAGTTGCGCCGCTCCATCCCAGTCGAACCGCGACTGCGAAGGAGCTCCACTGGCAGCCGAGAGCCCACCATCGTGCCGCACCGGCGTCGCCGCCGGATCATCCTCCGGCGTCACAAACTTCACTTCGTTGAAACCCAGGCCCAGAACATCCACCGCTTCCTGAATCAGGTCCGCGTACTTATCGCCGGCGTGACGGAACTCCACCGTGGGCACTCGCACAAACAGCACGCCGCCACTCGAGTGACTGTAACGCGTCGGCTTCAGCCAGGTATCGTAAGAGTGGCGGTTGATCTTTTTTTCCAGCGCATCGAGAATGCGCGCCCATGGATTCGGCGAAATAGTGGTTGTGCCTGAGGCTGACATATATATAGAAGTTTTTTCACCGTGCGGCGCTCCTGGCGGCTGGTGGTCGAGCGCCTGTTAAGACTGCCGTGTTGAGTTACGTGGAACGCTTATTTTACTGCGGAATGTGTCCGTTTGTTCGTCGCGCTGAAAAAAATAACGAAGCTCACTTCGAGGACCAGTCCGGCATACTAGCACAAAAAAAATTTGTCGTAGAAAAAACTTCGGCTGGAATTTTTCCGTGATTCCCTATTCAGAACTAAGCGCAACCCCGTGTCAAGTGCCCAGTTTCTAACTGCCGCGCAGAAGGTGCACTCGTGAGCAGTGAGCAACGAGCAGGGGAGCGATGAGCCAAAGCATTGAGCGCTCATTGCTCATCACTCATTGCTCACCGCTAACTCGCCTTCCTCTTCATCTTTGCGCCCATCTTCAGCAGTTTCCGCACGGTTCCTGTGGGCAGGCTCTTCATGTGATCGTGCAACTCAGTCACTGCTTCGAAAAATCCTGCCATCGCCTGCAGTCTCTCGCGCGTGTATTCCGCTCCCGCTTCCTTTGGATCCAGATCCGCCAGAGACCGCCGCAACATCTCGCGCGTCGGATCAATCTCCCTCCGCTTCCTCTGCTCGATCACCAGCCGGAACATCTCCCACACATCTTTCATGGACTCGTAGTGCTCCCGCCGGTCTCCCAGCACGTGCACCGCGCGTACGATGCCCCAGGTCTCCAGCTCTCGGATCGACGTGCTCACGTTCGATCGCGCCACACTCAAAGTCTCGGCGATTTTGTCTGCGGGCAGCGCCTTCGGAGACAGATACAACAGCGCATGAATCTGCGCCACCGTCCGGTTAATCCCCCAGCGCGTCCCCATCTCTCCCCAGTGGAGTATGTACTGCTTCTGTAAGGCAGTAAGTTCGGCCATATCGGTCCTTTCAGTACAAACTGAAAGTAAGGAAGGAATCAGCGGCTGTCAACCCGGCGCGGTTCGCAGCTCGGCCGCCGCCTGCCGCACTACCGCATCTTCTTTGAGGGGAAACTGCTCTCGCCTAGCTCACCGGTCGATTCGTAGGATCGCTCAACTCGATGAGTTTGCCAGGGGGATACTCCGCAGGACTAAGGGCAACGCCTGGCGTCTGATTGACGATCGTCAACACTTCTCCAGTGCGCACGCCCTGAATGGTTAAGCTTTGACTCTCCACGGCCAGTACCCGGTACTGCTCGTCAAAGATTTCCCGCTTCGTGGCCTTCATACCGCAATGGGATGCTGATTACGGTCAGAGTGATTCCAAGTTAATTTTCAGAAAATTCTTGCCGCTTGTCTTGACAATCGTCGTCGTCCCTACTCCGGCAGTACTACATAGATCCCACTACAGCAAGCGCCCTATGTAGCTCGAGAGTCTCGCCCCGTGCGAGAATGCATCGGACAGCTTTTTCGTAGCACGTTCTATTTACATGCGAGGTTTCGAATTTCAACCCTCGCTCGCTCTGCACATTCCAGAACTCCCGAGGCCGCCATGAGAATTCTGCTGGTTGTTCTCTCCTGTGCTTTCGTTCTCTCGATGTATTCAGCGCCCGCCCGCGCGGCAGCTGAGCCGCAGGTGTTCGACACCTCGGCCGGTCCCGTGAAGATTACTCCCCTGAACCACGCCAGCACCTTAATCGAAGCCGCTGGTAAGGTGATCTATCTCGATCCCGCCAAGCCCGTGAAGTTCTCGGGGCTTCCCAAGGCAGACCTGATCCTGATCACCGACATTCACGGCGATCACATGGATCCCGACTCCATCAAGGAAATCACCAAGGCCGGCACCGAAATCATTTCTTCACCAGCGGTCGCAAAGACGGTCACGAGCGCCAAGCCCATCGCAAACGGCGAATCGAAAAGCTGGCAAGCGTGGACCATCGAAGCTATTCCCGCCTACAACCTGAAGCGCGGCCCCTCGCCCGGCAAGCTCTTTCACGACAAGGGTCGCGGAAACGGATATGTCCTCACCTACGGCGGCAAGCGGTTCTATTTCTCCGGAGACACCGAAGGCGTCCCGGAGATGCGCGCGCTCAAGAATATCGACGTCGCATTCGTCTGCATGAACCTGCCCTACACCATGCCGCCCGAAGAAGCTGCAGATGCAGTAAAAGCCTTTCACCCCAAGATCGTTATCCCCTATCACTATCGTGGATCGGATCTCTCCGTCTTTCAGAAAGCATTGCAAGGAACCGGGATTGAGGTTCGCCTCCTGGACTGGTACCCGAAATAAAAGCGATTCTCAAGCCCATTAAATACACACGCAAACGCACTCCTCTGTCTTGCAATTGCGTGCTTTCGCATTTCGTTCTACCATCCGGAACAGTGGCTTCCGTGAAGAACAACCCGGCGCCTGATCCCAGTCGCGAGCGTCTGGTTTCGGCGGCTCCCGTGGGCGACGACTCCTCTTTCGAGTTGAAGCTGCGGCCGCAACGTCTAGCCGAATTTATTGGGCAGAAGAAGGTGAAAGAAAATCTCGCGGTGGCCATCGAAGCTGCTCGCTCGCGCGGCGAAGCCATGGACCACGTCCTGCTCTACGGTCCGCCGGGCCTGGGCAAAACCACGCTCGCCAATATCATTGCCAACGAGCTGGGAGTTCACTTCCAGCCCACCGCCGCTCCCCTGCTGCAGATCAAGGGCGACCTGACCGCGATCATTACCAATCTGCAGGACAAGCAAGTTTTGTTTGTCGATGAGATCCACCGCCTGCAGCCGGTTTTGGAAGAACTGCTCTATTCCGCGCTGGAAGACTACAAACTCGACATCATTATTGGGCAGGGGCCTTCGGCGCGGACTCACACTCTGGAAGTGAAGCCCTTCACCTTTATCGGCGCCACCACTCGCGCCGGCCTGATCTCTTCGCCATTACGTGCGCGCTTTGGCATTGTGCTGCGCCTGGAGTTCTACACCCCGGACGACCTGCAGATCATCGTCGAGCGCTCTGCGGAGATTCTGGGTGTTGCCATCGATGATGCCGGCGCCCGCGAAATTGCCAGCCGCTCCCGGGGCACTCCCAGGATCGCGAATCGCCTGCTGCGCCGTGTCCGCGACTACGCTCAGGTTCGCGCCGGAGGAAAAATCGATGAGACCACCGCCAAAGCCTCTCTCCAAATGCTGGAAGTGGACCAGTACGGTTTCGATGAAGTCGACCGCCGCCTGCTGCTGACCATCATCGAGAAATACCAGGGAGGCCCGGTCGGCGTGAACACGCTAGCCGCCGTCTTGGCCGAAGAGCCTGACGCAATCGAAGAAATCTACGAACCCTTCCTGATGCAGATCGGATTTCTAAACCGCACCCCGCGAGGCCGAGTAGCCACGCAACTAGCCTACGACCATTTCAATATCACTCCACCCCGCCGCCAAGCTTCCCTCTTCTGAAGGTTCATGTATGGAAGGTTTATGTAGGGACAGCCGCCATCGGCTGTCCAGTCGAGCGAAGCTCGACGGGGTTTTTGAGTTAGCCCCCTCGCCCTCCCAAGAGCCAACTTACGGATGCCAAGCCAAGACGTTGACCCTTGGGACAAGTTTCTGGCGGCTAACTTCCGGATTGCCAACAAGTGACCAAACTAAATCTGCAGATCACCTGAACGTCCAATCCGACGCTGGGTTATTCGCGGCGCAATGCTGTCATAGGATGGATACCCAACGCCCGCCGTGCCGGGATGTAACACGCCAGCATTGCGACTGCCGCAAGCAACAACGCCACACCAATCAGTGTTGCAGGATCGGTAGGCTTCACTTCGAAGAGCAGGCTAACCATCACCCGTGTAAGCGCGATTGCGCCGGCAAGCCCGAGCCCGATGCCCAGCAGCGCAAGCCTCACTCCATCCTTCATTACCAGACGCAGGACATCGCCATGTTGCGCGCCCAAAGCCATGTAGACTCCGATTTCTTGCGTGCGCTGATTGACCCGATACGCCACCATACCGTAGATGCCCACTCCGGCCAGTGCCACCGCCAGCGCGGCAAAGCTCCCGAGCAACAACATGTCGAAGCGCTGCTGCGCCACCGAGACCGCCAACAGATCGTCCATGGATTGAATGCCGCTTACTGCAATCTGGCTATCCAGACTCCAGACCTGCTTTTTCACGTCCTCGACCAGGCGTGCTTCTGGAAGGCGTGCCCGGATCACCAGGGTCATCCATTTCCGCCAAGCCTCATCATTCTGGCTGAACGGAGCGTAGACGGCGGGATCCACTGGTTGGTTCAGCCCCGAATGCTTCACGTCGCCCGCAACACCAATGATCGTCATCCATTCGCGAGTTTCGTTACGAGCCCAGTCAATACGCATACCAATGGGGCTCTGGCCGGGAAGAAGTTGCCGCACGAACGCCTCGTTGACGATCGCCACTCGCGGTTGCCCTTCGCGGTCCATCGCACTGAAGTCACGTCCCGCGCGCATGGGAATCTGCATGACGCCGAAGTAATTACCCATAACCGACAGCGTTTGTACCAGTGGTTCGGATCCCACCGCACGCGTCGGTTGTCTGTCGATCAGGACGCGATGGCCCACAAAATTTCCCGCCAAGGGAAGGTCGGTGATCATCGCCGCCTGCACCCCGGGAAAGGTGTTAATCCGCGCAAGCAACTCCCGGCGGAAATTCGTCTGCATCGGAATCTGCGGATAGCGGGTTCCCGGCAGCTGAAGATACATGCTGATAACGTTCGCGGGATTGAATCCCGGATCGACGGATCGCAGGCGGAGAAAGCCTTTGATCAGCAATCCCGCACCCGCCAGCAGAACGAGCGCCAGGGCAAGCTCCGCAGTCACCAGGAAGCTGCGCAATGGACTGCGCGATACGCCCGTGGCGGTGGTGCGTGCGTTCTCCCGCAACGCTTCCGCGATATCGCCGCGAGAGGCGGACCATGCCGGAAGAAGGCCGAACACCAGCCCCGTCACCAGCGAGACGGCGAATACGAATATGAAGACCCGCGCGTCCATGGGAATTGCATCCAATCGACGCAGCTCCGCCGGTTTGAATGCTAGTAATAACGTTGTGCCGGCCTTCGCAGCGATCAGTCCTGCTGCTCCGCCCACTAGCGCTAACAGGGTGCTCTCGGTTAGCCGTTGACGAATCAGGCGGCCATTCTGTGCGCCCAGCGAGGCGCGAATCATCAGCTCGCGCTGGCGTGTCACGGCGCGGGCCATCAGCAGCATCGCGAAATTCGCACACGCGATCAGCAGGACTAGCCCAACCGCTCCGAACAGAACCAGCAGCGCCGGGCGGACATCCCCCACCAGCAACTCATGGAGCGGTATCAGAAAGGTGCCCCGCTCCCTCTCGGTGTCGGGAAATTCCTCGGCAAGCCGGTGGTCCGCCTCTGCCATCTCTGCCTGCGCCTGGGCAAGCCGCACGCCTGGTTTCAGCCGCCAGTAGGTGTGCATGAAATGCACTCCGCGCTGGGAAGCTGCCTCGGGATACGCCACCCACAACGAAACGAAAACGTCTGCAAGTTCTCTCGGTAGAGTGAAATTTCTAGGCATCACGCCGATCACTGTGTAAGTCTTGTCACTCAGCCGGATCGCTCTGCCCAAGACATGAGGGTCGCTGCCCAGGAAGTCCCGCCAGAACGGATAGCTCAGCACGACATTCCGTGGGCCGCCTTTCACATCTTCAGCGGCGGAGATCCAACGGCCCAACATCGGCTGGACGCCGAGTGTCGCCAAGAAGCCCGCATCAACGTAGGCGCCGTGTACGCGCACCGGCTCACCAATACCCGTGAAGTCCATAGGGTTGATATTGATTCCACCGCTGCTGGCAAACGACTTGGTCTGGCGCTGAATGTCTTGGAGATTCGGTAACGATTCGTTTTGCCGTGTCGCCAGCAACTCCTGCGGGTTGGGATAGGGGAGCGGGTTCAGCAAAACGGTATTGACCACGCTAAAAATCGCCGTGTTGGCGCCGATCCCGAGTGCGAGCGTCAGCACAGCGCAAGCGGTAAACGCGGGCGAGTGAAGCAGGGTGCGAGCGCTGTAATGCAAGTCTTGCACCAGCGTCTCAACCAAGCTGACACCGCGAGCTTCGCGACACTCATTCTTGACCTGATCGAGTCCGCCAAACTCCAGTCGGGCGCGACGCAAGGCCTCGGCTTGGCTCATTCCGGACTTCACATATCTGTCGGTTTGTCGCTCAAGGTGAAAACGTAGCTCGTCATCGAGCTCGTTCTCTGCGGCAGGGTGCCGCATCAAGGCACGCAACCGGAAGAGCAAGTCGTGTAGCAACACGCCCACCTCCTAGGCAGTTTCGAGGATCTGGCTTACGGCTGCCGTCAGCCTCAGCCATGCGTCTTGTTCAATCTCGAGTTGGTGTCGTCCGGCTTTGGTGAGCTCGTAGAACTTTGCGCGGCGATTGTTCTCGGATGTACCCCATCGGGCTTTGATCCAGCCGCGGCGCTCCAGGCGGTGCAGCGCGGGATACAACGAACCCTGCTGCACGCGCAAGACGTCGCTGGAGATTTGCTGAATGCGTTCAGAAACGGCCCAGCCGTGGAGCGGCTCAAGCGACAGCGTGCGGAGGATGAGCAGGTCCAGCGTGCCCTGCGGAAGATCCATGGATCGAGATGGCATACCCGTTCCCCTATTGCTT
>JAICJP010000135.1 GCA_025928375.1 Candidatus Sulfotelmatobacter sp. | reverse complement strand
CTTCTCCACGCACACCGATACAGAAGTGATCATTCATCTGTATGAGGAGCACGGGGCCGATTGCGTGCAGAAGCTGCGCGGCATGTTTGCCTTCGCGCTTTATGATGAACGGGCTGGGCGCCTGCTGTTGGCGCGCGATCGTCTGGGCAAGAAGCCACTTCATTACGCACTGGATCATGGGACGCTGCTGTTTGCTTCCGAGATGAAGTCGATTCTCGCCGTCAGGCCCGATTTGGCGGATAAGCTCAATCGCGCCGCTCTCCTGCAGTACATGTATTTCGGGTACATTCCCGATCCGGCTACCGCTTTCGAGGCCATCTGCAAATTGCCTCCAGGTCATCTGTTGCAGTTTGAAAAAGGCGAAGTGAGTATTCGCCAGTACTGGGATTTTCCGCAGTACGGCACGTACGAGCCCAACAGTGAAGAGGAACTGCTGGAAGAACTCGAAACGCGCTTAGAGGAAGCGGTTCGCATCCGGCTCATTGCCGATGTCCCGCTGGGCGCGCTGCTGAGTGGCGGGACGGACTCCTCTACGGTAGTCGCGCTAATGGCGCGCAGCATGTCGCAGCCGGTCAAGACCTTCTCTGTCGGATTTCGTTACAGCGATTTCGACGAGGCGCCTTATGCTCGCATGGTCGCGCAGAAATTCGGCACGGATCACCAGGAATTGATCGTTGAACCAGATCTGGTTGGAACTCTCGAGAAACTGACCAGCGACCTGGAAGAGCCCTTTGGGGACTCCTCCATGCTTCCAACGTACTTCATCTCCTGCCTGGCGCGCAAATACGTGAAAGTTGCCCTGTCGGGCGACGGCGGCGACGAAGGGTTCGCCGGTTATGAGCGATACCGTATTCATCTGCAGGACCGCTCCTTCAAATGGATTCCGCCGTGGGCAGGAGATTTCTATCGCGGCTATCTCCACCCACTCGTGCCCTATCGGGTGCCCGGACGCAATCTGATGTACAGCATCTCCTTGCCGTGGCAAGAGAGATACGTCGAGGGAGTTTCGTTAGAGTCCTTCCAACGTGAAATGGGCGTCCTCTCAAAAGACTTTGTGCGGTCGAGCGAGTCCCCGCTACGTGGTTTTGAAGATGTGCTGGCCAAGGCTCCAGCAGTGGACCCGTTGAGCCGCGTGCTCTATCTCGATAGCAAGACTTATCTCGCGGGCGACATCCTGACCAAAGTGGATCGGATGAGCATGGCAACATCGCTCGAAACCCGGGTTCCGCTGTTGGACCACGTGTTTCTCGAGTGGGTGACCTCGTTGACGCCAAAGTGGAAGATGCGGAACGGATCCCAGAAATTCATCCTGCGAAAGCTGGCCGAGCGTATCGGCGTGCCCAAGCAAGTTCTGGACCGTCCAAAACAAGGCTTCGCGCTGCCATTGGGCCACTGGTTTCGGGGAGAGCTGAAGGAACTGGTGCGCACAACCCTGCTCGATCCGCAAAGTCTGCAGCGTGGATATTTTGATCCCGCCGGAGTGCGGCGAATGCTTGATGAGCACATGCAGGGGCGCCGTGATCATTCTGCGCGCCTGTGGCGTTTTCTGGTGTTCGAACTGTGGCACCGGAATTTCATGGGCAGACTCGGCCACCGTCAGGAGGCCTCGATTGCGTCTGTCGGCTCGAGAGACCTGGGATGAACGTACCCGCAGCCCAGGACGAAGCGGCGCACCAGCTTGATCCCGTTCCCAGTAAGCGCCTGAAATTGAGTATTGTCGCTGCTTCGCTGCGATATGTCGGCGGACAGTCGGTGCAAGCCGATTTGCTGGTACGGCAGTGGCGAGATGACGCGGCAGCGGAGGTGAAATTTATTCCCATCGATCCCGAACTGCCCTCGTCTTTGCAGTGGGTCGAGCGGGTACCGTTGTTGCGCACTGTGGTGCGCCAGCCGTTTTACCTCGCCTCATTGTGGCGAGCCCTGGCGCGGACCGAAATCGCGCACATTTTTTCGGCGAGCTACTGGTCGTTTCTGATCGCGCCGGCACCCGCCCTATGGATAGCCCGGCTACGAGGCAAGAAGGCGATCATTCACTATCACAGCGGGGAGGCTCGTGATCACTTGCGGCGCTTTGCCAGCGCGCGAGCGATTCTGCCCAAGGCCGATCGGCTGGTCGTCCCTTCCGAATATCTGGTGGACGTCTTTCGGGAATTCGGGATCGAGGCGCAGGCTGTACCCAATATTGTGGACGTAAGCCAGTTTTCGTTTCGCGAACGGCGCCCGGTGCGTCCGCATCTCATCTGTACGCGCGGATTTCATCCCTACTACAGTGTCGATGTTGTGGTCCGGGCGTTTGCCGAAGTTAAAAAGCACTTTCCCGATGCGCGCCTGGATCTGCTCGGGCACGGTCCCAGTGAGAAGGAAATCCGGGAACTGGTGGCAAGCCTCAATCTTTCAGGCGTCCATTTTCTCGGAGCCATCGCGAGAGACCAGATTGGTCGCTATTATGACCAGGCGGACATCTTCATCAACGCTTCGTGGCTGGACAACATGCCAGTTTCCATCATGGAGGCCTTTGCCTGCGGCACGCCAGTCGTCAGCACATCTGCCGAGAGCATCCCTTACCTGGTGGAGCATGAGCGGACTGGATTGTTATCCGAGGTGGGGAATCCTCAGGCTCTGGCAGAAAACGTCATCCGCGTATTGCGCGATCAAGACTTGTCCGCGGGTTTGGCGGCGGCCGCCTACGCGAAATCAAAGGCGTTTCGCTGGCCTGCGGTCCGGGAACGGTGGTTGGACATATACCACTCCCTTTAGTCCCGGCTTCTGCTAGCGAAGTTCCACGATAAAGACGTCTGTCCGGTACTTGTCGGCCGGCGTTTTGCCAAGTTGGTCCTCCCAATCAGAGGTGAACATGTAAAAACGCCCATCCTGGGAGACGTTCCCTCGAGGCGTGGACCAGAAGCCATTCCGGGCAGTAGTGTAGGTATGCGCAAAGCGCCAAATCTTCGAACCCTTCCCATCCATTTCCGCACAGTCAATTTCATTCTCCCATGGCCCGGTCACGAGAGGGGCGGTTCCGGGGGTATCGGGGTTGTTTGGGCGGTAGGTGGAAAAGCAGACGGGAGCCGAGTCGTTCGGATCCACATTGCTCCAGGAAAAGTGAGAATCGAACCAGAAGCCCTTGGCGCGCTCCAACCCCGGTATGATTGCTTTTGTCGCTTCCAGATCGTTGAGAGGCCTCACCAAGGCATCCAGAGGATGCACGTCGCCGGATGGCCCAACGATGTGCGTATATCCCAGCACGTGATGGGAGGCGCACGCCTTATTGCAGACGTAAAGCTTCATGGTGTCGATTTCCCAGACGACCCAGCCGTGGCCAATCCCGCGTCCACCGCGGACCAGGTAAAGAAACTTCCCGGACTTTGCCATGCGGGCATTGTGCAGCGAGAAGCGATCAGGAATGGAAATAGTGCCTTTGGGTCCCCACTGGCCGCCGATCTCGCCGGTTTGCGTGTTGTACCAGCGGCAACCCTGGGCGCGATCGTAAACATAAGCGAGGTAGTTGTCATCTTGTCGCGGGCCCAGGACGGCAAGGAAACGGTTGTCGTCGCCGCTGAGGCTGGTGAGATATCCAGTATCCGCGGCTTGGAGTTTCACACACTTGGAAGGGTCATCGAGATCGCTCATTTGCCCTTTGGAGGTGTCGTATTGCTCCAGGATCCGTCGCTTGCGATGCATGCCATAAAGAAGATTCGGGTGCTGAAAGCTGAACACGGGCTCACCGCCCATATCTTGACGAGGCGTGCCGGCGGGTTTGGCCTTCATGGCCGTGGGATCGAATTCGTAGAGGAGAAACGATCCTCCGGCATTATTCACGAAGAACATTGTGGAGTTGGTGTTCCAGGCGTTTTGCTCCGCCGAAGCAGGCGTAGACAGGGACCGCCCCGCACGAACTTGATCTGAATTGGCATCGGTCACGCGTAGAATCCGCGAACCGAACGTCGGATCACGAACGATGGAACCAGCAGGCCCAAGCGAAGGTGGCTTGTCCGGATATGTTCTCACTTCGCGGTCACTGGGCGCGCAATATTCCGGCGGGCCGCAAGCGCCGGATGGACGCGCGTCCTTCTTTCCGTTAGCGGGAGTTTGTGCTGCACTCGGGGCCAAGCTGAAGAGCAAAACGAAACACCACTGGAGGTGCGGGATTCTCATATGGATATATTCGCTGAAACGCCGTTGAGATTATTGTATCGGCTGTAGATTGAGGGCGCACAAAAGTGCGGGATGGGAGCGCAACCGCCTGCGATATCGGTTACCAAGGCTCCGCCCGGGGGCGAAAACTCGTTCAATCGGTTCCCGCCTTGGTGTTCTGGATTTCCAGCGCAGAGAGATTGGACAGCCGGCCGACGGGTGTGCTCGTTTTAAGCCATTGTTTGCTCTCCAAGAAAAACGGGTAGACTGAGCCGAGACATCTCGTTCGAAAATTCTTTTTCCGCTGCTCGGGAGCCAAGCTGAGGGTGTAGCCGAATTCCTCCAGGGCCGGACCAATCAAGGTTTCAAGTTCCGCGATCTCATCGGGCGAGAGCTTTTCTTTCCAGCGCTGCACTGGATGCTGCGCTTCTTGTGCATCTTCGAGGAATGAGGAGTTTGACTCCCGAAGCCGGCCTAGTCCTGCACTTTGGATGCGATCGTAATCCAAATCATGGTCGAGAAACTTTCCCAGCCGATCCAACACGGCCGGCGTTTCTCCCACCAACTCTTCATAGTGAACCTCGATGTAATTGTCGGGAGCACGGCTCCCGTATTGTCGGCCTTTGCGCACCATCCATTCCCAGTAGAGCGCGGTTTCCAGCAAGCCTCTTGCCTGGCGGTTCCAGGGAAATGGCCGGAATCCCTCCATTTTCATCAGGGAGAGCGCGATGTCGCGTCCATCACGAATGATGTGCAGGAACAGAGCGCCCGGAATGTCCTGGCTGATCTGCGGAACGTGAAGCAGGTTGTCGGGGTCGTAAACCGCCCAGCGTTGCGCATTCTGCGTCTCTGCGATCGCGTCCATCACAATGCGAATGAAATCTCCACCCGTGTGTGCCTCGGTCAATAATCTGGCCCGCAGAGGCTCGGCATCGACTCCCGCGCGGCGAAAACCCTTGCTTGCCATCCAGGCAGTTACGATCCTCTCGCGACTGCGGGGATTGTCGAGGGAGCCGAAACGCGGCAGCAGCGACTCGTAGAGTGGAAGATAGCCTCGGTACACGGCAAATCCGCCTGCCGACAGCAACATGTCATAGAGAAGATTGGTTCCCGAGCGATGGCAGCCCATGACGAACACTGGACGTCGCTTCCGCTCAATCGTGACGCGACTATCCTTGAAAAGAGGCTGGCCTGTGGGAACGGTTGGGGTCATGTTCGCAGCGAATTCTACCATTCACAGTTTAGGTGCATGCATCACGCACCTGGTTCCTGTAGCTCTCGACCAAAATAGCGGTAGATCGCGATTTTGATGCCGACTCCCAGGAGATTGCGGCTCAGCACAAACCAGAGAACTCCGGCTCCGTAGGCTGCCAATCCGGCCATCAAGTTCAAAAGCAATTGAGGATACCGGTGCGCATAGAAATAGCGCTGCATAAGCGCTAAGACCAAGATCATCGGAATCGAAAGAATTGTCGGGTAAAAGTAGGCTTCCACGAGGAATTTGCGGACGGGCACTCCCAATAGCCGGCACATGTGTCGGGGCAGGAAAACCAGGGCAGTGCACAACATCGGAATAGCCGTCCCAATCGCGTCGCCCAGGATTCCCAGTGGCCGTACCAGTGCAATGCTTAGAATCACGTTCGCGATGCCTTCCATGAGCACAACGTATGCCAGAGCTTTGTGCTTGCTCATGCCGAACAGGATGCGGTTCGACGTAGACTGCATCTGGTAAAGCGTGGAGGGGATCAACAGCGCCAGGAGCACGGTATAGCTTGAGGTGTAACGCGCTCCAACCCAGGCTTCGATCACTGACTTGCCCATGACAATCATAGCCACAGTCATGGGAAACATGACCAGGGCGCAAGCGCGATTTCCGGAAATGAAGATTCTGCGGATCTGATTGTAATCGCCGGTTGCGTGGAGGTGGCTCGACATCGGGGTAAAGATCTGTGCCATGCTGCTGACGACCTCGCCGGCGTAGTCAACCAAGCGCGCGCCAATTGAAAAAAACGTGATCGCCGTGGCGGAAAGAAATGTTCCGATGATCACAGCGTCTGACTTGAAGCGCAGTCGCCCCGCCACAATGATGATGAACGTCACCCCTCCGTAGTTCGCAACCTCGCGCAAAGAGGCGCGATCCACGTATTTCCAGCCGTAAGAAATCGCGAGCAGATGGTGCGCAATCACGCCTCGAAGAAGCGTAGTAATCAGGGGCAGAGAAACCGTGATCAGAGCCACTGCGAGCAGTCCAAATCCATGCCTCAGGACATAGACGATCAGGACTGCCCTTACGAGGGTAGAGACAATGTTCGTCCAGTTCATCAGGTAGAACTTCTGCAGGCCTTCGAGAATCCCGCCCGAGATCCCGAGGGGGAAACCAACGGCCAGGGAAGATCCAACCATCAAAAACAAGATGCGAGCGTCTCGCAGAAATTCCGGCGCAATGTGGAATAGCCGGTCCACGTAAAAGCTGCCCACAATCGTGAGGAACATGAGGAACACGCCCAGGCACGTATAGGTGAACAGGCTAGTATTGATGAGCCTGGAGAGTTGATCCTTGTCGCCCGTAGCCTCGAACTTCGAAACGTAGCGCACCAGGGAAGAGCGGATTCCGAAATCGAAGATGCCGTAGTAACCAGTGAGAGAAAAAATCAGAACCCAGAGCCCAAAAGCTTCATCCCCAAGATGATGGAGGATGAAAGGAGACAAGAAGAAGCCGACGGCGATATTGATTGCCAGGCCTCCCCAGCTCGAGATGACGTTTTTGATTGCCCGGCGGGTCAGACTCATTGCGGGCGGGTCCCGTCTGCTGAGGACAGCTTTTGGAGCAGTTGACGTTGCAGCTTTGGCCTCCCTGAACGCATCATCTCAGAGTGGCACAAAGGGTAAAGAGATGTCCAGATAACGGTTGAGTCGTGCAATTTTCCTAGTCACGGATCCCGCTGCAGGTGACAGGAGGCACGACACCTTTATTTACTCTTGTGGGTGCTAGAATCAGGCGCTTCTTCGTAGCAGCCACAAGGGCTCCAATCGATGGGGATGACGGTTCCACTCCGATGTTTCTGCCCATGAAAGCTTTCAGGCGTACATTGCTGTTGCTGTCCCTGGTCATCATCATGGTCGGCTGTTTGCTGGTTTGGGGAGACAGTCTACTGATGGTGACCGAACCTTTGCCGCAGCACGTGGATGTGGTCGTCGCGCTGCAAGGCTCGATACGCGCCGAGAGAGCTCGCATTGCCGGGAGCATGGATTTCTTACGTGGTGGAATCGCCGCCCGCGCCCTGCTGAGCGTTCCGCAGGAATCTTTCTGGGGCGAATCCGTGCCACCCATCGCGCGGGCCTATCTTCAAAGAAACTATGGTGCCGATGTTGCCGCGCGCGTCGACTTTTGCGAGACGAGTGCCAATGTGAATTCAACGGCGCAGGAAGCCCAAGAGAGCATCTCTTGCATACGACAGCACCAGTGGAAATCGATCCTGGTGGTCACCTCCGACTATCACACCCGACGGGCTCGATTGCTTTGGAGAAGAATAAGCAAGTCTGATCCTGACATTCATGTCTGGATACAAGGAGTGGCAGACCCGGAATTTGAACATCCCTGGTGGCGCCACCGGCAGTCTGCCAAAATTTGGATACTGGAATTCGTCAAATTGATTTGGGCGATGTGTGGGGGATAACGTCATTGGAGACTGAAACGTCAGATTTGCAGATGCACCTCAAATCCGTAGCCTTGATTTTCCGATCAGGCGTTTCTTTCTGCGCTCACCAACGTGGGGCTGTCTTTTTCAGCCTTGGTCGGTTTTCTGCCCCTTACACCCACCGGCATATTGCCGATGCTCATTCCGTGCAGCCCACAAGTTTCAAACCACCGGAATACCTGTTCGTAGGTGTGTTTGGATTGATACTTGGGTGAATACCAGTCCAGTGTGTCTAAGACGCGGATTTCCGGGTCACGATTTCGATTTACCGGGAAGACATGATGTACTACGCCCGCTACTGGTGCCCCGATAAGCGGGATGAGGCGAAGCCCCCGATCCAGCCAATAAAAGAAAGGGACTGCCACGCGAAAGAAGCCGTGCAATGCCCGGGGCGACATCCGATAGGTGATCTTGCGGTACTGATCACTGAAGCGATACCACTTGTTGTACCCGCTATATAACCAAACGGCGAGGGTGCCACCCGGCTTCAGATATTGCGGCAGAGTTTTAACTGCTTTTTCGCAGTCGGGAGTATGGTGCAGAACGCCGATGCTGTAAATGAGGTCGAAACTCTCCGGCGCGAAGGGAAGCGAGAACACATCCGCCTGAAAAGCGACAAACTCGCGCTCGGCAAGATTCTTGGCGGCGACTTCGCACGCGGCGCTCAAGTCGATGCCAACCACGCGGGCGCCCCAACGGGTCGCCACTTCCGCAAACCTCCCCATACCGCAGCCTACGTCGAGCACCAATTTTCCCCTCAGGTCTTCGGGTTTGAGACCAGTTCTGTTGATGAAATCCCTCTCTGACCGTGTGCCTGCAGCGTCATCCAATTGAGTGCGCTGAAAGCGCTTCCATTGGTATCCAAAGCTGTCGGCGTAGTTGCCTTCATCCACAAACCTGAGGACACCGCGGATTTCGGGGAAGCGGCGGCCGCAATCGGTACACCCGAGACCCTCGTCGGCAGGTTGCAGGGAGTGGTTGCAGCCTGGGCAGCGCAGCAACGCGAGCAGTTCCGGGTCGACTGGCAGTTGGTTCAATTCTTGTTTTCCGGACAAGGACATACCCCTTTGGAGGGATTTATGACGTATAAACATCATGCCACATCATCGGGGTACCGCAAAGAAGTCGATTCCTGCGCTGGCGTAGTACCGAGGGCCTTGTCCGGCAGTTCGGATGCGCGCTAGGCCCGGCTATTCCAGTCATCTGAGCGTCTGATATCATCGGGTTCAACGTTTCAGCCTGCTGCATGGGCCCGAGATCATGCAAGCGCCCCTTCTCACAATTCAGGGTTTAGGTTCGGTTCAGCAGCCTGCGGGTGAGAGATGAGCAATTTCGCCCTGCGTGCTTTGCGAGGCCTGGGTGTTTTCTCGCTCACCCGTGTCCTGTCGGCCAGCATGCCTCGCATTCTGATGTACCACGACTTTTGCGGCCCAAACGAAGCCGATGACGATGCTATCAATGTTGAGGACTTGCGGCGACAATTCGCCTACCTGCGCCGCAACTTTCGAGTAGTATCGCTGCGGCAACTTGCGGACGAGCTCCGTTCCGGAGCTAGCCTGCAGAAGCATACCGTAGCTCTCACCATCGATGACGGCCGCCGAAATTGTTATGAGTTCCTTTTTCCCCTCTTGAAGGAATTCGAGTTGCCTGCCACGTTCTTTGTGGTGAGTGCGTTTATTCAGGGCGAGGATTGGATCTGGACGGACAAGGTGTTATGGCTTAGCAGGCAGGCGAATGGCCCAGAAGCAATAATGCCGGACAGTCTGCCTGCTGTTTTTGGAGCTCTCAACCGGATGAGACCAGAAAATCGCAAAGCGTGGATCGAAAATACGGCTCAGAGTATGGGAGTGAGTGTTCCGAAGACACCGCCGCCGAGGTTTGCCCCGTGCTCCTGGGAGGAGTTGCGTGAGATGGCAGATTCTGGTCTCATCGAGATCGGCTCGCACACCGTTACTCACCCCATTCTCTCCAGCATTTCCGACGAAGAGTCTTGGGCTGAGCTGATCAACTCACGAGCACAGATTTCAGCCGGCATCGGCCGCCCTGTGAACTGCTTTTGTTTCCCCAATGGAAAGGCCAATGATTACCGTTCCAGCCAGGTCAAACAGATTCAGGAGGCCGGGTACCTTTGTGCCGTGATCGCAGAATTTGGCCTGGTGCAAGCGAGCACTGACCCTTACCTCCTGCCGCGCATTGGCATGACGCGCAAACGCACGCAAGAGCAGATTTCGAAGTACCTGGAAGGATTTGCGTATTACCAGGAAAGGTTCCAGTCGGGGCGAGGCGAGGCCTGATTTCCCAAGTAGCGGGAGTTGACATTTTTTGAGCCAGGATAAATTCAAAGTCTCGGTGGCCATGTGTACGTACAATGGGGCGGCTTTTGTGGAAGCGCAACTGGAAAGCATTCTGAGCCAGACACGGTGCCCCGACGAGATCATAATCAGCGATGATGGATCGACGGATGTCACAATCGAAATTGTCAATAAGATCGCGGCAAAATATCCCGGCAAAATCCAAATCGTCAAAAACCGCAGGTCGCGGGGTAGCGGCGGCAACTTCGAGAATGCGATTAGCCTCACCAGCGGCGACATAATTTTCCTGGCAGATTTTGATGACGTATGGTTCCCTGACAAGGTCAGCACGATGATCGAGGCTTTTGCCCGAAGTCCCGAAGTTGTTCTGGTGTACTCCGATGCTGTCCTGACGGACCGCGAACTCAATCCCACGGGAACAATGTTCGATCGCAGGAAAGCCGCCAATCTCCGAAAGCCCCCTGACCTCGGCGAACTGAGCCGGGGAGTGGCCTTCAACGGGCCCATGATCGCTTTCCATTCGCGGTTGAAGCCCTTCGTTATCCCGATTTCGCCACTCTCCATGCAGTGGGCTCACGACCACTGGATCGGGTTCATCGCCTACGCTGTCGGTGAGATGGCGGTGATTGATCGGCCCCTGGTGTACTATCGCCGCCATGGAGAAAACGAGGGCGGCGATGCCGAGTTGGACGGAGGCTTGCAGTACCAGTGGCGAGTGGTCAAAAAGAAACACAGCAGTTCGAAGGCGTACGGTGAAAAGCGCAGAGGCTGGGAGGATATGGTGAGCCGGTTGCGCCAGATTAAGGAGCGGGAGTTGCCGCTTCGCCAACCGTCTAAACTGGACGATTTGTTGCGCCTCTCGGAGCGATGTCTCAACTTTGCCAGTGCTCGGCAGTCACAGAAGGCTCGGTCTCTTCTGGCCCGCGCGCCCGGTACTTTGCGTCTTCTGGTGACCGGGGACTATCACCGGTATGCACGTGGCTTTAAGACATTTATCCAGGATCTGATAATCCCCTAAATATCCCGCTTG
>JAICJP010000471.1 GCA_025928375.1 Candidatus Sulfotelmatobacter sp. | reverse complement strand
CTGGTCCAGATCGCGAGAGGTATCGTTGTCGATCGACGACCAGAAAAGGCTGCGAAGATCACGAATGTCGCCGCCGGCTGCGATCGCTGGAGGATTCTGTCGTAAGCTCGCGAGTTGCTGGGACACGGCTGCAGGAAAATCGGGCTCGAAGCCACGCTGCTCCATGATTGTTTTCGCGATGGCCTGCAAGTCGAGATGCGAAGGATGGGCGTCGTTCATGGATACCCCGGGCCGGAAATGGTCCTTCAGGCTACCACGACTCCGAGTTAGGTGTGTTCAAGTCCGCTCCTAGACGACGCTCTATGCGCTATCGCTTAATGTCGGCATTGGTGTACACGCGGGCCGCAGCGCGTCTGTGAGTCTTCCAGAAGGAGGCGTCTTCGGCGACGCTCACGCCATAGCCACGTTCGAACAGTGACTGCACACTTGTAACCGCAACATAGCCGGTGTCATTGACGCTGGCGGGTACCTCGCGCGGAGCATTGCCGCGCAGTTCGAGTACAGGCACCTCTGGGTAGCCATAGTAGATCGGAAAGAGATCGGGCTGTTGCTCGCGCACAGGATCGGAAACGTAGGGCTGTTCGGCCACTCTCGGACCAATTTGCGGCAGGGTTGGAATCCCGGGCAGCGGCGCATCCAGCGACATGCTGGGCGTAGCGATGGGCCGCAGAAACTTTGCGTTGCCGCTCGTAATGAGATATTGCGGGCCTGCCGCGAAGCTGGTGTCTTGCGCCGAGCAAACGCTTGCGACCAGAAGTGTAATCAGCAAAAGCGTGAACAGAAACAGGAGAGAGAAACGCATACGTCCTCCGGGCGAAAAAATTCCAGGCTCTTCTACTGTGCTCAGAATGGCAGAGCACTGAATGCCAGCCAATACAGTGATTTACCCGGCTAAGATAAAGGAGTGCAGGAACTTGAAGGAACCGGATCGCAACGCGGAAGCGCCTTCGCTCATTCAGGAGCACGCGGCTTTTCTATGCTCGCGCCGGTTCGCAAGGATGAGATAGACCATGTAAAGCACGACTGCCACATTAACTATTAACACCCCACAACGCAAAAGCGTTACGCGGCGAAACAACTCGCGCACTTCCAGGGGCAGCAGCAATGTGCCGGAAACCGCCGCGACCCATTCGGCCCAGGTGCGGCATCTCCATAGGCCATACGCTTCGATGAAGCGAAGTAGTGAGTAAGCAAAGGCGAGCCGCGCTGCGGCCCACAGGCTCGAATCGGTGACCTTGTCCGCCAGGTCCAGGAACATTTGGGCGATGTGACGATCGGTGCTGATGTGGAACATCGCCAAGAGGCTTTCGGCATAAAGCCACGCATCCTTGTGAACCAATAGAAGGGCGCAAATCCCCATCAGTGTGACGAAAACACCTTTGGTGAACTCGATTGTGGCTACAGTCTGCAGCACTCGCCGTTGGCGGCGGGGTGGTCCTGGGGTGGGAGGGCGCATGCGTCTAACTTATTGGCAGGGTATCACGCATGCTCAGGCGCGCCATACAGTCCGTTCCGCGTCTTCACGCCGGCGGCTTCAATGCACAGTGGCCCATGCTAAGCCGTCCGGGTTTTGCCCCACATCGACGTGCCCTACATCCTCGAGAGATTTGAGGTTAATCACGGCAACGTAGTTGTCGGGAGAGCACGCCACGAACGCCCTCTCGCCCCTCGGTTCAATAAGAATGCCTGCCGTGCCGTGTCCCAGTTTCACTCGCTTGATCTCTTTTCGGCTGGAGGAATCGAAGATGGTCAGATCTCCACCGCGCAGGCTGGACACCAGGACTCGGGCGCCATCGGGAGTGAACTTTAGCCGATTCGCGCCAGGGACATTCGCGGCGATGGTGTCGGTGACGGTCTTGGACGCTAAGTCGACAATGGAGATGGTCCCGTCCTGCGCGTTGGCTACCCAGATTTCTTTGCCATTGGGCGAAACGTCGAAGCCTTCGGAGCCGTTGCCGACCTTTACCACCGTCTGTTCCCAGTCGCCTCCCGGAGGAGTAGGGCGGGGTGGCGGGTTGTTAACGCCGCCTCCTGGCGCTCCCGGCGCCCGTGGAGGAATTTTATCGATGATGCTCACCGTGCCTGAGCTTACGTTGGTGGTCACGGCCCGCTTTTCGTCGTCCGTAAGCCAGATCATGTGAGTTCGATCTTGTCCGGTGCCCAGAATCCAATCAACCTTGGCTGATTTCGGATCGTAGCTGCCAATGGCTTTAGCCGCCTCAGCGGTGAACCATACCTTGCCTCCCATGAAGGTCAACCCGTGTGGTCCACGAAGAGGGCCAAGGTCGATTGCGGGCAGTGCTTTCTTCCCTGCCAGGTCGATCACTGCCAAAGTGTTGTACGCTCCGAATCCGTAATTGGAAACGTACGCCGTCTTCCCATCACTAGAAGCGATGACTTCATGCGGATCGTTGCCCACCGGAATACGCGCCAGCACTCTCAAGCTCGATGGATCGAGGATGGCCAGCGTCTGGTCTTTCTTGCTCAGGGCCAGCAATGATTGTTGCGGTGTGCTTTGTGCTTGGAGGGTGCAGCCAAGAATAATTGTGAGCACGAATGAAAAGATCAGCTGACGCTGATTCATCGCGAACTCCCGCGGTCCCTATACCACCGCCGGACCATGGCTCGATCCTACGTGGTTGTAGCTAACTCTTGCTGCGCACCGCGGCCCGCAGTTCGGCCACGATTTCCTGTGAGGCTTTGATCGCAGTGGCGTGCTG
>JAICJP010000411.1 GCA_025928375.1 Candidatus Sulfotelmatobacter sp. | reverse complement strand
GTTCCACGATTTTCTTGCAGATGGCAAGGCCGATTCCGCTGCCCGGATACTCCTCGCGCGTGTGCAGGCGCTTGAAGATGACGAACACATCCTCGACATGCTGGGGCGCGATGCCGATTCCGTTGTCCGCGACCGAAAACATCCACTCTTTCTTTTCCTTCTTCGCTGTGATGCAAATCTCCGGCGGTTCAGCACTTCGGAACTTGATGGCGTTCCCGATGAGGTTCTGAAACAACTGCAGGAGTTCTGACGGGTACGCTACCAGGACCGGCAAAGCTTCGTAATTAATCCGCGCGCCGCTTTCCTGAATAAGCGATTGCAGGTTGGCAATTACGTTCCGCACCACCAGATTGCAATCCATGTCGCGCGCTGCCTCCTGCTTGCGCCCCACCCGGGAGAACGCCAGCAAGTCCTTCACCAGCGTTTGCATGCGCAACGCACCCTCTATCGCGTAATGGATATACTTGTCGGCATTCTCATCCAACTTTCCCTGGTATCGCTCGGCCAAAAGCTGGGTGTAGGTCGCAACCATGCGCAGCGGTTCCTGCAAATCGTGCGAGGCCACATAGGCGAACTGCTCGAGATCGCGATTCGATCGGGCCAGTTCTTCCTGCGTGCGTCGATTCTCATCCCGCAGGTCTTTCTCCTCAATCGCGCGCCGCACCGACTGGGGCAAGCGCGCCAGATGGTCCTTCAGCACGTAGTCAGCCGCTCCTTGCTTGATGCATTCGACTGCTTTCAGTTCCCCCAGGGCCCCTGACACCAGTACGACCGGAATGTCTAGATCCTCTGGACGAACCATCGTCACGGTCTCCATCCCGTTCCATCCCGGCAAGCGATAATCAGCGAGGATGATGTCGTACTTGTTTTTGCGGATTCTGTCGGAAAAGTCGTCAGCGGTCTGTACCACCTCGCACTCGCTCTCGTAGCCGATGTTTTTCAAGGCATGCAACATCAACTCGCTATCAGACGCATTGTCTTCCACCACGAGAACTCGAATCTTGCGTGCGCCCGTGGCACCAGACTCCGCCCGCTGGACTTGAGTCCACCCTGCGTGATTGATGCAGGCCTTGCTCGCGACTGAGCTCCGCGCTATCTCCGCAATCTGCATGGTTATTGGAGCCGACTTTGGGGTATAGGCTTCCTCTCTGAGCCATCGGTATTCACCTGAAAAGCTTGAGGAGGATCCCCTCGCCAGCCCGTCCAATAGTGCTGGTTGGCAATGAACGCTTTCCCAATCCGAGTTGGCCTGCGGGATTACATCAGTCTAACCATCCCGAGCTACAGACACTCAGGACAGCTTCGGCGCCGCGACCTCACTCAAGTCCAGCGCTGTATTGGTAGGAGGTGGGCAGTTTGTAGTTGGCCGATTGAATGCCCGTCGCCTGAACTGGAAGTACGGCGATTAGGCGTAACCGGTAAATGCTCCGTTGAAGGTGAAGTTGCCCTGGGTGTTTGCAAACCAATCCTGCGCCTTGGTATAGCGCATGAATTGAAAGCCCATCCCTGCAATCCTATATCCCCGCATACCAGGCGTAGCCATAGTCGGGATCCGAACCGCCCAAGCCTTTGCCGAAGGCTTTGAGGTTATCCGTCAGAGTGAGTTGGTTGAGGTACTTCACATTCTTGTAGCCGAGCTGACGCGGGAGTCGCAGGCGCATGGGGCCTCCGAACGGTACCGGAAGCGCGTTGCCGTTCATGCGGTGAGCGAGCAGCGTTTGCGGGTGCAAGGCGTCAGCCATGTCGATGCTCTCCCACCAATCCGATTGGATGGAGCGGTACACCACGTAGCGCGCCTGCGGCAGAGCGCCAGCGCGATCCAAGATGTATGAGAGCGGCACGCCGGTCCATTCGGCGATGTACGTCCATCCTTCTTCGCAGCCAATCATGGTGACATGCGTACTGGTGGGGAAGCTGCGAATCTCTGCCAGCGAGAGCGTGGCTGGCCGCGCCACCATACCGTCCACCGTCAAGCGCCAATCGACAAAACCGGCTGCCTGGAGCCGGTTGAATTCATCGCCCAACGAATCCACTGGATTGGCGAATGGGTTCGTCGACACCTCGCTGCGGGGAAATTCACGGGCCATGGAATGGCGCGTCAACAATCGCTGCGCTGCGTAGGTCAGCGTTTCTCCTGGGCCGTAAAGCACTCCCGCATCGGGAGGGATGAGCCCATGATGCTGCGCGATTTTGGCAGCTGCGGCAATACCGGATGCGCCGGCCGCGACAGCCAGTCCGGTGGTGATGAATTTGCGCCGAGAGACATTGTTCATAGTTTCACTCCGCCGGTGGGATAGCGCGGCCGGTGATCATGGCGCGCATCCGGTTTCGAAATCCCGCAACGAACACCATCAGCACGTGAATCAACAGGAATAGCACCAGCAACATCGTGACCAGGAAGTGCAGGCTGCGCGCCGTCTGTTGGCCTCCAAGGAGCCGAACGCTCAGCGGGAAGGCCGAGGTGAAGCCCATCGACATCGCCAATCCGGTCCAGATCATCAGCGGGAACAGAACGAAAATTACCAGCAGGTACGATAGGCGCTGCAGGACGTTGTACGACCAAGCCTCTTCGTTGCCGGGCCGCTCAAAGCGCAGATGTCGAAGCAGCGTAGTTCCCAGCTCCTTGAGGGAAAGCTCAGAAGAGGTGGGAACGAGATGGCGCCGGAAATGCCCTGAGAACACGCCGAATAGCCCGTACAGCAAAGCCGTACCGACCGCAAGCCATGCCGCCTCGAAATGGAGATAGCGGCTCCAGCCGTTTTGATCAGGCAGGACGTACCCGTAGCCCGTGGGAACTGCCCTGCGGGAGGATGGCACGTGAAGATTGAGCCATGGGCGCATGTTCACATTTCCGGTTTCGCCCCAGTAAAAGCGCGGGTGCGAAAGCAAGATCTCTCCTCCGCTAAGCAGCAGGGCGAGAAAAGCAACCGCAGTTAGCCAGTGAGTCACGCGCACAAGCGCGGAGTGGCGCCGCCTGGCAGTCACGCTTGAAAAGGGTTTAGCCGAAGAGGAGTGGTCCGCAGGCCGAGCAGAGATCGGCAGAGTCGCATTCATAGGAGCCCCATTCCCAGAGACGACGATTCTACAGCTACGTCAAGCGCTGGAATACTGAATTGTGCTCCGGCTGGCACGTTGCTATGTGGAGCACCTGAAGCTGCCTTTTCCTGCAACAAAGATTGGCGGGTTGCGCGACTCCGGACGGGGCTACACGGGCATTATTAGGTGACAGCCGTCAGCTGCCTTCGCCTACTTTCAGGACGGCCAGGAAGGCTTCCTGCGGGATATCTACGCGCCCGATCCGCTTCATGCGCTTCTTTCCCTCTTTCTGTTTTTCCAGGAGCTTGCGCTTACGGCTGATGTCACCGCCATAGCATTTGGCCAGCACGTTCTTGCGCATGGCATGTACTGTCTCTCTGGCGACGATCTTGGCGCCGATCGACGCCTGGATGGGGACTTCAAACATCTGCCGGGGGATGAGTTCGCGCATCTTGGAAACCAGGGCCTTGCCACGTTCGTAGGCGAAATCGCGGTGCACGATGATGGACAACGCATCCACGGGCTCACCCGCTACCAGGATGTCCAGCTTCACCATGGGCGACTCCCAATACCCGGCGAGATGGTAGTCGAGCGATGCATACCCCCGGGAGACGGACTTGAGGCGGTCGTAGAAGTCGAGCACGATCTCGTTCAGCGGCAACTCATAATGCAGCATTACCCGGGTTGAGCCTACGTACTCGAATGTCTTCTGCTTGCCCCGCTTTTCTTCGACCAGGGCCAAAATTCCGCCCACATATTCTTCCCCGGAGAGGATGGTGGCGAGGATGACCGGCTCTTCCACCTTGGCGATCTCGCTGGGATTCAGCCAGCGCGAGGGATTGTCAATCTCGAC
>JAICJP010000361.1 GCA_025928375.1 Candidatus Sulfotelmatobacter sp. | reverse complement strand
GGGTGGAAGGGATTTCCGCTGCGTAAAGACTACGGCATTCTGCAGCAGGACAACGAGTGGGTGCAGATCAACCTGGGAATCGAGAGTGGACAATAGATGACGGACCCTCGCTCACTCTCGCCGCTCGATCTGGAAACGCCTGACCAGACATTTCTCGACGCCAACGAGTTAGTCATCAACATGGGTCCGCAACACCCGGCGACCCATGGCGTGCTGCGAGTCATTTTGCGGCTGGATGGCGAGAAGGTGATGGGCCTCGAATGCGTGATTGGATACCTGCATCGAGGGGTCGAGAAGATTGCCGAGAACCGCACTTATACGATGTTCAATCCGTACGTGGACCGCATGGATTATGTGGCGGCGGTCTCGAATGCTCTGGGATATTGCGAAGCGGTCGAGAAGCTGTTGAGCGTAGAAGCCCCGCCGCGGGCGCAGTACATTCGCGTCATTCTCACCGAACTCAATCGCATGGCCAGCCACCAGCTTTGGCTGGGTACGCATGCGCTGGACATCGGCGCCATCACACCCCTTTTCTATACCTTCCGCGATCGGGAGGAGATTCTCAAGATCTTTGAAAAGTACTGCGGGGCGCGGCTTACCACGCATGCCTTCCGGATTGGTGGCTTGCAGTACGAAGCTTACGAAGGATTCGAGAAAGACGTCAGGGACTTTGTTTCCTTCGTCAAGCCCAAGATTGATGAGTATGAAGAGCTGCTCACGACTAACCGCATCTGGCTGGAACGTACCAAGGGCGTAGGCGTAATTTCAGGAAAGGATTGCATCGCGCTGGGCGTGACGGGCCCGGTACTGCGCGCCAGCGGGGTCCAATGGGACCTGCGCAAGGCGCAGCCTTACGCAAATTATAAAAACTTCGACTTCGAGATTCCTACCGGGCAGAACGGCGACACCTATGACCGGTACATCGTGCGCATCATGGAGATGCGGCAATCGCTGCGCATCATCGAGCAGGCGGTCGAGGGCATTCCCGAAGGGCCGATCATGGCCAAGGTGCCCAAGGTAATGAAGCCGCCCGTGGGCGAGGTTTATCACTCGATCGAGGCGCCCAAAGGCGAGCTGGGATATTTCATTGTGAGTGATGGCTCGACGCAACCTTACCGGGTGCGGGTGCGGCCACCGAGTTTTGTGAATCTGCAAGCGCTGGAATTGATGTGTCGTGGCCAGCTGGTGGCGGATGTCATCGCGGTGATCGGCACCCTCGACATCGTTCTCGGCGAGGTGGACCGCTGATGCACGACGTGGTTCAGTACATCCAGAGTTATCTGGAGAGCAATCAGACCCCCGGTGCCGCGGGGAATTTCTTCTGGGCTACGGTTTACATCCTGCTGGTATTCGTCGGGCTTTCGATTGCGGTCATTGCGATGAACTGGCTGGAGCGCAAGATTCTGGCGCACATGCAGGTGCGGCTGGGGCCGATGCGCGTCGGGCCCCACGGGCTCCTGCAGCCAATCGCGGACGCCCTGAAGCTGCTGCTTAAAGAGGACATCATTCCGGCCGAAGCCGACAAGGTTGTCTTCTGGGTGGCGCCATTCATCGTGGTGCTGGCGGCGTTCACCGTGTTCGTGGTGGTTCCGTTTGGGCCCACGCACGCCATCACCGACATGAATATCGGGATCCTGTTCATGTTGGGAGTCTCGTCGCTCAGCGTGCTGGGGATTGTGACGGCGGGATGGGCGTCGAACTCGCACTATCCCCTGATCGGGGCATTGCGCTCGAGCGCGCAGATGGTGTCCTACGAAGTGGCCATGGGACTGGCGGTGGTCTCGGTCATCCTGATGACCAGCCTCAACGAGGCGAGTACGGGCACGCTCAGCATGATCGGGATTGTGCAGGCACAGCAAGCGCAACAGCAGTGGTTCGTGTTCAAGTTCTTTCCGCTTGGCCTGATTGGGTTCTTTATCTTCGCTGTCGCCATGGTGGCGGAAACAAATCGTGCGCCTTTCGATTTGCCGGAAGCCGAGTCGGAATTGACCGCGGGATTTCACACCGAGTACAGCGGCTTCCGCTGGTCTTTGTTCTTCCTCGCGGAATACTCCGCGATGATCGCGGTCTCCTCGATTGCGGTCACGCTCTGGCTAGGTGGATGGTTGCGGCCCTTTCCGAACGCGCTCCAGGGGCCGACCTGGGATTTGGTCTTTTCTCTCATCCCCGGATTGACGTTCTTATTTCTAGCTGGCATGGCCTTTTACAGCACCCTCCGCATGCCCAAGCACCCGCTGTTCCGGGTGCAGACGATCGGACTGGCCGGCTTCGGCGCCTTGCTCGGAGTGATCGGGTTGATCTTATTTATTCCCGGCGTACGCCTGCGGGTGCAGGACATCTTCTGGTTCTCCGCCAAAGTCGCGGCCTTTATGTACCTCTACATCTGGTATCGTGGCACGTTCCCGCGATATCGCTTTGATCAGCTCATGAAAGTGGGATGGAAGGTGCTTCTGCCGACAGGCCTGGCGCTGCTGATCTTAACGGCATTGGTTGCCATGCGTGGCGAACTGCTGGCCGATGTGCGAGGGGTATGGCGTCCATGAATCCGGCAGCGATCCCCACCAATCCCCCGGTCGCGACTCCATTCTTCTTTTACTTGCTCGCCACCGTGATGATTATCGGCGGCATTCTGGTAATTACGCGCAAAAATGCGGTGCACTCCGCCATGGCGCTGATCACGACCCTATTGGCACAAGCGGCTCTGTACTTAATGCTCTACGCTCCATTCGTCGCTGGCGTGCAGATCATTCTGTATGCCGGCGGAATTATGGTGCTGTTCCTGTTCGTGATCATGCTGATCTCGATTGAGCGTACGGAAAAAGAGCGGCAGTTCAACAAGCAGTGGCTGGTGGGGATTGCCGCGGCCGCGGCGCTGGGCGGACTGTTTATCGCGGTGTATACGACAACGACCAGCGGACGCACCCTGTTCCCCGAAGGCAAGCTCAGTTATGCGGAAGGCGAGAACACGCAGCGCATCGCGGGATTGCTTTTCGATCGCGCAACCGGTACTTACATGTTTGCCTTCGAGATCGCTTCCCTGCTGTTGCTGGTCGCGATTATCGGGGCGGTGGTGATGGCGAAAAAGCGGATTTGAAGGAGCAATGAGCGATGAGTAACCCATATCAGTTCGCTCTGCTCATAGCTCGTCGCTAGACTCATGCACGCAATGCTCGACATCTCGACGCTGCACTATCTGGTGCTTGGGGCGGCTCTGTTCCTGCTCGGAGTCATTGGCGTGCTCACGCGGCGGAACGTTGTCATCGTGCTGATGTCGATCGAACTCATTCTGAACGCTGTGAACTTGAACCTGGTTGCCTTTTCACGCTACTGGCAAGGGATTCATGGGACGGGCGCCCTGCATGGGCAGGTATTTGCCATTTTCATCATCACCGATGCGGCGGCTGAGGCCGCGGTCGGGCTTGGCATCTTGATCGCCTTCTTCCGAAATAAGGAGACGGTCAATGTCGATGAAGTGAATTTGTTGAAATGGTAGGGCGAAGTTTCAAGTTTCAGGTTTCGAGTAAAAAGCGGTTGCGACACTCGAAACTTGACACACGAAACTCGAAACCAAAAACTTAATGCTTTTCCTCGACAACATCTGGTTGATTCCTCTGCTGCCCGCGTTCGGCGCGGCGGTCATGTTCTTCTTTGGGCGGCGGATGCAGAAGTCCGCGGTCAATGCCGTCTGCGTCGGCGTCATCGTACTCGCATTCCTGTTCGCGTGCGGCGCGGTAGTGCAGTATACCGGTTGGGCAGACGCCCACAATCATCAGCCTTTTGAAAAGATTCTTTACACCTGGCTCGGAACCGATACCGGGCACCTGAATTACGTCACCCACAGCGGCACCCAGGCGAATTTCCAGGCGGACGCCGGATTTCTCCTGGATCCGCTTTCCAGCATCTGGCTCCTGTTTGTGACCGGGGTCGGCATGCTCATCCATATTTATTCGACTGGGTACATGGCGCATGAGGGCGGGTACTACCGGTTTTTCGGGTACCTCAACCTCTTCATGTTTTCCATGCTCACCTTGATTCTTGCGAACAACTACGTGCTGATGTTTGTGGGATGGGAAGGCGTGGGGTTGTGCTCGTACCTGCTGATCGGATTCTACTTTCAGCGGAACTCGGCCAGTGACGCAGCGAACAAGGCGTTTATCACCAACCGGATTGGCGACGCGGGATTCCTGCTGGGCATGTTCTTCATTGCCTGGTACATGGGATCCTTGCGCTATGTGGATGTGAACGCCGCCGCACGATCCGGGCACTTCGCCATTGGCGATCCGATTATTACGGCGGCTACGCTGCTGCTGTTTGTGGGAGCGTGCGGGAAATCGGCGCAGCTTCCCCTTTATGTTTGGCTGCCGGATGCGATGGAAGGACCTACTCCGGTTAGCGCGCTCATCCACGCGGCGACCATGGTCACTGCGGGCGTGTACATGGTGGCACGATCGAATGCACTGTTCGTGCTGGCGCCGACTTCGATGAAGACTGTCGCCATCATCGGGGCGCTAACCGCGATCTTTGCGGCGTCCATCGGACTTGTTCAGAACGACATCAAGCGCGTGCTGGCCTACTCCACTGTCTCCCAGCTTGGGTACATGTTCCTGGCGTTGGGGGTGGGAGCGTTTGCTGCCGGCGT
>JAICJP010000163.1 GCA_025928375.1 Candidatus Sulfotelmatobacter sp. | reverse complement strand
CTCCACCGCCCGGTTCGCTTCCTCGACTGAGGACGCGCGTACCACCGGAACAATTCCAATCTCTCCGATCCGGCGGACTACATCGTCAATGCTCAATTTGCTCACAGGCATATCAATCAGATCTCAGCGCTCAATTCTAGCCGTTCGCGAGGTCATCGCTTGCTGCACTTCGGCCATGGTAGCCATCGTCGTGTCGCCCGGCGTGGTCATCGCGAGCGCACCGTGGGCCGCTCCGCACTCGACTGCCCATTGCGGATCTTTCCCCGACATCAACCCATAGATCAATCCGGAAGCGAAAGAATCGCCGCCGCCAACGCGATCATAAATCTCGAGATCCTCGCGTACGGGAGCCTCGTAGAACCGCCCATCGTGATGGCAAAGCGCTCCCCAGTCGTTGCGGCTGGCGGTCTTCGCCGTTCGCAGCGTAGTCGCAATTACCGCCATAGACGGATATTCCTTCACCACCGAGTCGATCATCTTCTTAAAACCTGCGGCCTCCAGCTTAGAATGGTGCTCGTCCACTCCTGAAACCGCGAATCCCAATGCAGCGGTGAAATCCTCTTCGTTGCCCAGCATGACGTCCACCAGCGGCGCCAGGCGCCGGTTGACTTCCTGCGCCTTCGCTTTTCCCCCGATGGACTTCCATAACGATGCGCGGTAGTTCAAGTCGTAGGAGACGATCACCCCCGATTTCCTAGCCGCTTCCATTGCCTCCTCTGCAACCAGCGGAGTAGTTTCCGACAACGCACAGAAGATCCCGCCGGTGTGGAACCACCGCGCGCCATCGCTCGCGAAAATCTTTTGCCAGTCAATTTCCCCCGGCTTGAGTTGCGAAACAGCCGTGTGGCCGCGATCCGAACATCCCACAGCCGCGCGCGCTCCGAACCCGCGCTCGGTGAAGTTCAGTCCATTGCGAACCGTCCGTCCAACCCCGTCATATGGAACCCAGCGCAAATATTTCTGCGAGACTCCACCCTGCAACATCAAGTCTTCGATCAGCCGGCCTACCGGATTGTCGGCCAGCGCGGTGACGATCGCGGTCTCCATCCCAAAGCAGCGCCGCAGGCCGCGAGCCACGTTGTACTCGCCGCCGCCCTCCCACACGCGGAACTCGCGGGTGGTGGAAATGCGCCCATCCCCGGGATCCAGGCGCAACATAACTTCGCCCAGGCTCACCAAGTCCCACATGCAGTCGCGCTTTGGTCTGATATGGAGGTTCGACATGATCGAGATGTACTGTCCCGCGAAAGGCTCACGAACGGCAGTGATTCTAAACGATCCTGCTGATACACGCTCTCAATCTGTCGAGCGATTTTCACTGTGCGAATCGGCAAGGACAGGCTGTATGGGCGGCCTGCGCCCGATCACCAGCCACAAGCCCGCGCAGGTCATGGCGACCGCTGCGCCCGCACCAAGTGCCGGAAGCCAGCCGAAATGCTCCTCAATCACCGGCGTGACCGAGGTCGACACGATTCCCCCCAAGATTCCGGCAGTATTCATAATCCCCGAGACCGCGCCCGCATTTTCTTTCGAGAGATGAACCGCGGTCGCCCAGAATGCGGGCTCGGCAAAATAAAGTGCCCCCACACTAACGCACAGGGCCGCGATCACCGCGACGCGTCCGTTGAATTTGGCGGCTGCGAACAGCAAGGCCCCAGATAACCCATACCCCACAATGATGACCATTCTCGCCCCCGCAAAGCGCCCGCGAGCCTCGCTGAGCCGGTCGCAAACCAGTCCTCCGAAGGGAGCGAACACCATCGCAGTCAGCCAGGGCAGGCTGGCGACCAGCCCTCCATTCAACATGCTGAAGCCCCGCACCTCCACCAAGTAGATGTACAGCCAGAACACGAATATGAAGAGCACGTATCCCTCGCAGGTGTAACTCAGCGAAAGAAAAAGAATGTCGCGATCCCGCAGCACCTCGAACATCGAGGCGCGTTCAATGGCGGCCGCGGGCCGGTCGGGATTGATCCAGCTCAGTTCTTTGGGGCTGACCCACGGATGTTCGCGAGGATCATCACGAACCGCGACATACCATAGTGCCGCGATGGCAAACGCCAATATAGAAGTCATGTAAAACGCCCAATGCCAGCCAAAATGCACCATCAGCCAAGAGACTAATGGGCCAGATGCTGCAGCTGCCGAGGCGCTGCCCACCATCATGAAAGAGTTGGCAAAAGCGCGTTCACTTGGGGGAGTCCAGTTGCGAATGGCCCTACTTCCGACGGGAAAAGTGGCCGCTTCCGACACTCCCAGCACGAACCGCACCGCCACCATACACCCGAGCATCGCCAGAGTCCCGGCGACGAACACGGCGGGTAGTAGTCCCGTCAAAACGGTCGTGATGCCCCAGATCAGAGCTGCGATTGAGAGCGTAATCCGCGGTCCAATGGCATCTCCGAGTCGGCCCGTCGGCAGCTGAAAAATTGCATATCCCCACAGAAAGCTACTGAAAATTTGCCCCATCTCGATCTTCGTGAGACCGAGGTCGGGCATCATCAACTCCGCCGCCACCGAAATGTTCATTCGCTGGACGTAGCTGACGAACGCGAACGCCCCCGCCAGAGAGGCGATCAGCCATCGCACCGAACTGCCGCGCTCCATCGCAGCCGCGCTTTCAGCCTCAGTTTTTGCCATTGGAAGTCCCCAACTCTAACATGGCGAATGAGAAGGGAATCCCCGTGCCGGGTGGCGTAGAGACGTAACCAGTTGCGTCTCTACACTGGCGCACGCTGCCGGCATGTTGAGGATGGTTCTAGGCCCCTCCGCAGAACCGGCCGGATTCGTGCTGTTGACACCCGGTCACCACCGACTGAAATCGCAGGATAACGTAAGCATTCGCAAGATTCGTCTTGACCACAGCCATGCGCTGGAACGAAAATCCTCAGTTCATCGTGCATTCAAAGGGGGCGGTCGTGGTGTGCCTCTTTGATTTTCAAATCCGGCCGACTTAGGGCCCAAGGACCTACTATGAGACGTATCACTTCGTTGGTAATCATCGCGATAGTTTCACTAATCTTCTTCTGCCAGTTGTCCATGGGCCAGGCGGTATACGGGAACATTCTCGGTACCGTTACGGACAAAAGTGGCGCGGCTGTACCCAATGTCGATGTGAAGATCACCGACCTCGACCGCGGCACGACCTCCCAGGTCAAGGCCAATGAGAGCGGCAATTACGAGCAGACTCACCTGCTCGCGGGCCGATATAAGGTTAGCGTGACCGCGTCCGGATTCGCCCCCTTTGAAGCCACCGCCGAAGTCCAGATTGACTCTTCCACTCGAGTTGATATTCCGCTAGGCGTGCAGGGCGAAACCACGCAGGTGACCGTGACCGGCGAGACCCCGCTCCTGAAAGTGGACCGCGCCGACGTGAGCACCACGCTCACGACCGAGGAACTGGGCAGTCTCCCGATTCTGAACCGAAATGTCACGCAGATGCTGCTGGTAACTCCAGGAGCGCAACTGCACAGCGATTGGCAACACTCGCAGGCTGAGAATCCGCAAGGCGGTTATCAGATCGATGTCAACGGCCAGCAGTTTACGTCGAACGGGTTCTTGCTCGACGGAACGGAAAACAACAGCGCGATCCTTGGCATAGCCATAGTAAATCCGAACATTGACTCTCTTCAGGAATTTAAGGTGACGACCAGCGACTACGACGCCGAGTTTGGATCTGTCGCAGGGGCGTTGATGCAGGCCACCACGAAATCAGGCACAAATCAGTATCACGGATCTCTGTTCGAATATCTGCGGAACGATATATTCAACGCCAACGACCGCTTCTCGGGAGTTAACCTACCGTTGCGCTGGAATCAGTTTGGCGGATCATTTGGCGGTCCAATCATCAAAAATAAACTCTTTTTCTTTACTGATTATCAAGGACTGAGGCGGCGGCGTGACGCAACCGTCACAACTACAGTACCGACCGCAGCCGAGCGGAATGGCGATCTCACAGCGTTGCTGGGAGATTTCATTTGTAGCGATGGATCGACTTCCCCGGCTGGCTGCGGCGCAAATGCCTTAATGGTTCCCACGACGGAGGGCGGCACGATAGCGGCACAGGCCGGCATGGTGTTCGATCCAAACTCGGGGGACATTGATCCGAGTTCCTTGTCTAGAAATGGAAACAATCGATCTGCCATCACCACGAACGGGAAACCGAACATGCTCTCGGTACCTCCGGAACTCACCAATATCCTGAATTTCCTGCCCCCGCCGAACGTACCGGGTGCGGGCATCAGTGATAATTACATCGCCACTGGAGCCGAGAAGTTCGACAGTAACCAAGTTGACGCCCGCATCGATTACAACTTCTCCGACCGGCTGCATTTGTTTGGGCGCTATACCATTGCGAACTTCAATTTATCCGCTCCGGGAGCATACGGATCAGAAGCTGGCGGGCCCGCATTAACTGGCATCAGCTTTGCCGGAAAATCCGTGGACAGGAACCAGAGCCTCGCGCTTGGTTCCACGTACACCATCAGCACCAGCCTGATTACTGACTTGCGTTTCGGCTTCTATCGATACCGCATTCGGGTGCAACCGAATGGCGTGGGGACTACGCCAGCAACAGACGCAGGCTTTCCCGGCCTGAATCAGGGCACGCCAGAAACCAGCGGCATGCCTGCGTTTTACGTTGACGGAAATGGCGGATTTAATTTCGGGTACGCCCTCGGTATCAACCAATGCAACTGCCCCTTGAAAGAGACGGAGAACCACTTTCAGTTCGTGAACAACTGGATGAAGACAAAAGGGAATCACAGTTTTGGCTGGGGCGTTGATATCCGTCGCGCTCAGCAGCAGAGAATTCCCAGTGATTCTCACCGCTCGGGCGAAATCACTTTCAGCGATGGCGAGACCGGGAGTGCGACTGTGAACGGAGTCGCTTCAGCGAGTGGTCTAACAACCGGCGCGGGGTTGGCTTCATTCCTGCTAGGTGACTCTAGCCAGTTCGCCCGCTACTTCACCGGAGCTGGATTCCATCCAGGTTTGCGCCAGACGCGCTTGTTTTTCTACGCACAGGATTCCTGGCGTGTGACCCCGAAGCTGACGGTGAACTATGGACTGCGCTATGAAAACTATCTTCCGCAGACCGCCGCAAGCCGCGGAGGCGCAGGCAGTTTTGATCCCAATACCGGGGAGGTGCTGGTTGCCGGAGTCGGGTCGGTACCGGCGAATATGGGTGTGAAACCGTACAATCTGGGATTCGCGCCGCGCTTAGGTCTCGCTTACCAGGTGAAAGAACACACGGTAGTTCGCGCCGGCTACGGACGCAGCTTTACCCCTGCGGGATTGGGCGCAGTGTTCGGGCAGGCCCCGGATTACGATCCGCCCATTGTGAATCCGCAATTCAACGGGGCGGACAACAATTATGCGACCGTCTTCAATCTGCTTACTGGCCCACCAGTGATTCCGAATCCGGTGGTCCCCAGCAGTGGCCGATATCCGCTGCCCAATGGCTTGAGCGTTTATTACTTCTTCAATCCTCCCAGCGCTTACCGGATTCCATTGTCGGATTCCTGGAACCTGACGGTGCAACATCAGTTTGCCAAAGGCTTTACAGCCGAAGTGGGATACGTCGGCAATGTGGGCCGCCATCTGTTCATGAATCCGAACGTAAACCAAGCCGCGCCGCCCGATCCAAATAGTGATCCCGCCACTTGGCCGGATTTCAACTCGCGCCGGCTCTATTATCAGAAATTCGGGTTGGAGCAGTGGCTTGGTGAAACCTGTAATTGTGACAATTCAAGTTACCATGCCATGCAGGTCAAAGTGCAGAAGCATGCCAACAACGGTCTGGATTTCTTGGTTACGTATACCTACGGTAAAGCCATGGCGAACACCGATACAGGCGGCGCGTATTCCAACAATCTGAACTGGTGGCAGGACCACGGTCCCGCAAATTGGGACCGTACGCATACTCTGACTATCAGCCACATTTATGCACTGCCGTTTGGACGTGGACGGCACTGGGGCGCCAATACCAGCAGAACTCTCGACCTGCTCCTCGGCGGCTGGAATTTCAGCGGCATCAGCACGTTCGAGTCGGGCCTGCCGTTCACACCGATACTTTATGACGCTCCGAATTTATACGCCGATTTCAATAGCGTTCGACCGGATATGGTGGGAAATCCCCATGTATCTAATCCCAGCGCGAACCTATGGTTCGATCCAGCCGCGTTTGTGCCGCCCCAGGGAGTTGGTCGCAACGGGTACGTGCGTCGCAATTCATTCCGCGGACCGAGATTTAATAATCTCGATCTCTCTCTAGGCAAGGTGTTCACAGTCGCCGAAGGCAAGACCCTCGAATTCAAGTGGGAAACCTACAATGCTGCGAACCATGTCAACTTAGCCAACCCAAATACCAACATCCAAGGAAACGACCCTGGAATGATCACTTCTGCTGCGTCGATGCGCCAGATGCAGTTCGGCCTGCACTTCCGCTTCTAGTTCTTGCGCCAGCCGAGCCTCCCCGCCCGGCTGGCGTGGTCTTCTTTCTGTGGCTGTTCATAGAAACTTGGAAAGGACTCATACCCCTGATGAAACTGCACGTGTGTCTCCTTCTCGCAATGCTGATTGTTGTCGGCTCCCATTCGCAGGCGCAGCAGGCGCCGCCCTATCCCCCCCCCGATGACCGCTACAAAGTAGACATCCTCGAAGTGAATGGCCATCCCGACGACGATATCCAGTTCGCGGCCTACGTCGCCAAACTGGTGGAGCAGCAGCACAAGAAAGTGGCGGTGATTTACGCCACGCGCGGAAATTCCGGCGGCAACGCGGCCGGCCCCGAGCAATCGAAAGCATTGGCCGACATGCGCGAGATGGAAGCTCGCCACTCCCTCGCCTCTTACGGAATTACCCACGCCTGGTTCCTGCACGGCTCGGATACTCCGGGAGCTGACGTTCTCCATTCTCTCGAAGCCTGGGGACACGGGCAGGCGCTCGAAGAAGTCGTGCGCCTGGTTCGCATCACTCGCCCGGAAGTCATCCTCACCTGGATGCCAAACTACGTGGTCGGTGAAAACCATGAAGACCATCAAGGCGCTGGAGTCCTTGCCACAGAAGCCTTCGACCTCGCGGCCAATCCTCTGGCTTTTCCCGAGCAACTCGAAGCTCCACGCAATCGCCTGAGCATCAGCAATTACGGCGAAGGACTCCGCCCCTGGCAGCCCAAGAAAATCTATTACGGCTCCGACGCCATTCATTTCGAATTCTTCAAAGGAAACGGTCCCGAATACGCCACTAGCAATCCCTCTCCCGGACGCAAAGAGCCCTACTCGCGTGTGGCTGCCGAGGCATGGGGATATTACAAAACCCAGAATGATTTTTCGGATGCGCAGTTGAAAGAATTCAGCGAGATGCCAGTACGCTTTATTTTCGGAAAGTCGTTGGTAGGCGGAAATGCGGCCAGCGACATCTTCGACGGGATCACTTCCACCCCAATCCCATATTCGCGCCCTCGGGGTTACGAGCCCCCAGCGTCAGGACTCGCGATTGAACTCGGCGGGCCTTGGGCTTTCTATCACACGTTCTGGCCGGCGCATGGCCTTGAGCACCTGGCCAAGCTGTTCTCGCCCGAAGCGCAGGTCACTCCGGGAGAATCACTCTGGGTGCCCCTGATCATCCGGAACGATACGGATAGCGAAAAGCAGGTGACGCTGCATTCGACCCTCCCTGCGGGCTGGAGCCAAAATCCGCAAGCCACGGTCTACCCCGTCGCGGCCCATGATTCCTATGCCATCCAACTCACCATCAACAGCTCGGCTACCCAGAAGGGAACCTGGCAAACATTAACGTGGAACGCGGACAGTGGTGGCCAAAACCTGGGGACGGTGACCCTAAGAGTTGACGTAGTCTCGAACGGCTTACCGCAATAGATTTTCGTAGCCCCGACGTTTATTAGCCCCGAACGCCCTCGTCCGGGGCTGCGTGCGAACGCAATGGGGATGTACGCTCGCTTCACGGCTGCGGCGGACGAGACGTCCACCCCTACACAGGCATGCGCGCTAGTGCAGCGTCTTCTTGAGCCACTCCACCAGCTCTTTCTTGTACCAAAGCCATTCAGCATGCGGCTCCCAGTGATCCATCCCATGCGGCGCTCCCTGGATCGTAATCAGGTCGCAATGAGCCCCGGCTTTTTTCATCTTGTCGCACATCTCGACCGACTGCTCAAAAGGCACGTCCTCATCCTTGGAGCCATGCATCAGCAGAAACGGCGGCATGTCTTTGGTAACGTAAACCACCGGAGAAGCCTTAATCAGCACCGGCACAGTCTCAGCATTCACGGCAGTGATTCCGAACAGGTCCAGCAGTTCATGCGGCAAAGGCTTCCACTGCACCGCTGCCGCCACAAAATCGTGCACCCCGTACATCGAGACCACGGCCGCAACCCGTGAATCGGCTCGGTTGCGCGCCCCCACGTAAGAAACAAGATGCCCGCCCGCAGACTCTCCAATCAGTGCGATTCGGTTGGGATCTACCTTGTATTTCGCTGCATTCGCTCTCACGAATCGGATTGCTGACTCCACATCGTCGGCATCGGCGGGAAACTTGAATTGTGGTGCGAGGCGATAGTTGATGCTGAACCAGGCATATCCAGCGTCACTCAATGGCTGAAAGATGTACGTAATGTACTGCTGCTTGTCGCCCGCAACCCAGCCTCCGCCATGGACGAGTATGGCTGCGGAAAACGGGCCATCCCCATCCGGAACATGAGCGTCCAGGGTCAACTGAACCCCGTCCACCTGACCATATTCGACATCTTTAAAGTCGGCTCCAACAGCGCTGACGCAAAGAATTGCCAGCACGAATATGCAGCCCAACAAGTGAGCCAGGATTTTCATAAGAAGGAAGTCTGAGAAGTGTAACGGAAGGATTGCCTTAGCAGTAAGCTCAATATCCCAGCCGCTTTTCAACAACATTCCTCAACGGCTCACCCTTTTGGAAGGTCTGATATTGCTCCAGAAAGAAGCGCATGGCCTGATCCTGCCAGTCGGCGGTATGGTCGGCGCAATGCGGCGACAGCAGCACGTTTTCCAGACTGTATAAAGCATGCCCCGCGGGCAGTGGTTCGTGCTCAAAAACATCCAGCGCGGCGCCTTTGATCCGCTTTGCCGCTAGCGCACCCACCAGGGCCGCCTCATCAATCACCGGACCCCGCCCCACGTTGATCACGACTGCCGACGCTTTCATGACCGCGAACTCCGCCTCCCCAATCATGTGCCGAGTTTCCGCCGTCAAGGGTGCCGTCGCGACAATGTAATCGCAGGCCGCAACCATCTCGCGCCGCTCTTCCGGCCTGTAGAAATGCTCTACCAGCGAGTCGGGCAATGCAGGAGGATGCCGTTTCGTCGCCAGCACACGCATGCCGAGTGGCTTTACTCGCCTGGCGACCGCGCGCCCGATATCCCCGTATCCAATGATCCCTACCGTCTGCCCATCTATCTCTTGCACATCGAAAGGCTCCCACCG
>JAICJP010000232.1 GCA_025928375.1 Candidatus Sulfotelmatobacter sp. | reverse complement strand
TGACGCTCCACGAGGAAGTGGACGAGGTCACCGGCCTGTCGCGTCACGTGGTCGGCGATTCTCCTGACGAGAAGCGCCAGCCCGCGATCGTGATCAAGGGAGGCAAGAGCAGCAAGCGTTACCTGATGCCGTCTCGCGCCCACCTGATGATCCAGGATGGCGATGCCGTAACTCCGGGTGACGTGCTGGCCAAGATCCCGCGCGAAACCACCAAGACCAAAGACATCACCGGTGGTCTGCCGCGTGTGGTTGAGCTGTTCGAAGCCCGCAAGCCGCATGAGACTGCGGTCATCAGCGAAATCGATGGCACGGTCAAGTTCGGCGAGGTCTCCAAAGGACAGCGCAAACTTTACGTCACCGCCGATAACGGTACCGAAAAGGAATACTCGGTTCCGCGCGGCGTTCACATCAACGTGCAGGAAGGCGAGCGCGTCAAGGCGGGCGAACCGCTCATGGACGGCCCGCTGAACCCGCACGACATCCTGGCCGTGCTCGGCGAAAAGGAGCTGCAGGCTTACCTGGTCAACGAAATTCAGGAAGTCTACCGGCTCCAGGGCGTTAACATCTCCGACAAGCACATCGAAGTGATTGTTCGGCAGATGATGCGCTGGGTGAAGGTCGAAGACGTGGGCGACACCCGGTTCCTGCTCGAAGAGCAGACCGACAAATTCGCCTTCCGCGAAGAGAACGAGCGCGTGATCGCACAGGGCGGCAAGCCGGCTACCGGCCGTCCGCTCCTGCTGGGCATCACCAAGGCATCGCTCTCCACCGACTCCTTCATCTCCGCCGCGTCGTTCCAGGAGACCACGCGCGTGCTCACCGAAGCCAGCATCAACGGCAAGGTAGACCACCTGCGCGGCCTGAAAGAGAACGTCATTGTCGGACGCCTCATCCCTGCCGGAACCGGCATGGAGTACTACCGCAACGTGCGCCTCTCGCCAGAGATGGAAGAGGCTGCCGCCAAGGTACAGGCGGAAGTCTCGGCTGCGTACGAAGAAGCCGAGCGCGCTCTCGAAATGATGCGCCACGAGGGCGAAACCGACGAACTCACTGCGGAAATGCCCGCCAGTGAGTAATCCGAACTAAAGGTTTTCGGGGGCGAAGAAATTCGCCCCCGAACCCATTTAGGAGCCACCTGGGGACCGACCCATTGGTCCCTCCATCGAAGGCGAAGCCGAGCGAGCATCACGCATGCAGCCCGAACGCAACCCGTACTAACCCGAGGCCCCTGAGCATTCATCCAAACGATCCAATGCACGCCAACCCCCAGCGATTGCATCTCGAGGAACCCACCCAGGTTCCTCCGTTGCCCGCGGCACCCGCAAACCCTACTCTGGCCCAGGGCATGTGGCGTTTCTTTCGTCTGCTGCGAATCTCGTTCTGGCGCGCCTTCGTGCACGATGCCTTCGCCACCTCCAAAGCCGCGGCTTATTCTTCCATCCTCACTTTCTTCCCCGTACTGCTCATCGTCGGTTCCAGCCTGGCCAGTTGGCGCAAAGGAGCCCCGTACCTGCGCGAGATCTCCTATGCTCTCAGCAGCATCCTTCCCGCCGGTTCCAACACCGTTCTCGCCTATCTCAAGAGTGCCGGCCAACACCCAGTAAGATTCCTGACCACGACCTCCATCATCAGTCTCTGGACCGCATCCGGCGTAATGATCTCTTGGATGGACGGCTTCCGCCGCTGCTACGAGCTGCCCAAGACTTGGGGCCTGATCAAAGAACGTAGCATCGCGTTCCTTCTCGTGATCTTCGCTCTCGTACCCATGACGTTCGCTACGCTGCTGGTCGCGGTGGGCAGCAAATTTGAAACGCGCCTGCTCCCGTACCTCGATCCCGATTTCAGCGCCTACGTCCTGCTGCTCTGGGGCGCGATCCGCTGGGTGATTGCCACCCTGACCAGCATCTCGGTCATCGCCCTGATCTATCACCACGCAGTCCCGCGCACGCAGCCTTGGCACAGCGTGGTTCCCGGCTCGATTCTGGCGACGATTTTGTGGTTCAGCGTGACGGTCGGTTTCCGCGCCTACCTGCAACATTGGGGCGACTTCACCACCATCTACGGATCCCTGGGCGCAGGCATGGCCCTGCTGGTCTGGATGTATATGATCTCTCTGGTAATTCTCGTGGGCGCAGAGTTCAACGCCCTGCTCTTCCCGCGCGCCATGCTGGGCAAAGAACTAACCAAAATCCCCGCCTCAGAATAGAGACGTTGCAAGGGACAGCCCATCTAGGGACAGCCGCCATCGGCTGTCCAGCGGAGCGAAGCTCCGCAGCGGTTTTTTGCAGTGCCGACTGTTGAACATCACCCCAGGACGACGGCGCGGCGTCATTCCCCTTCGCGTACAATGACCCCTTGGGCCCCGACGCCCACAAGCCCGTACTTCCAACCTGCAGTCGAGGGAATTAATTGAAGCCGAACTTCGACACACCTGAGGAGATCTCTACCCCAAACGGCGCTCTCCGCCGCGCCAAGATCATCTGCACCATCGGCCCGGCATGCAACACCGAAGCTGCCATGCGCGACCTGCTCCGCCTGGGCATGGACATCGCGCGCCTGAATTTCTCTCACGGCACGCACGAAGAACACGCCCACAACATCCAGCGCCTTCGCCGTGCGGCCCAGCGCGAAGGACGTACTCTATGCATTCTTCAGGACCTGCAGGGCCCCAAGATTCGCACCGGACCACTGGAGCATCATCAGCCCGTTCTGCTGAAGACGGGCTCGCTCGTCACCATCACGCCGCAGGACATTGCCGGCAACAGCGCCCGCATCTCGACCAGCTTTCCCGATCTCGCCCGCGAGCTCACCCCAGGAGCCCGCGTGCTGCTCAGCGATGGACTGATCGAACTCCGCGTTGAGTCCGTCAAAGGCAAAGACGTGGTCTGCGAAGTGCTCAATGGCGGGATGCTGGGGGAGCACAAAGGCATCAACCTGCCCGGGGTCGCACTCTCGATTCAGGCTCTGACCGAAAAAGACCGTAAGGATCTCGAATTCGGTCTCAAGCAGGGCGTGGACGCGATCGCGCTTTCCTTTGTCCGCTCCGCCGCCGACGTAAAGACGGTGAAGAAGATCATTGCGGATCACGGCAGCGACGTTCCGGTCATCGCCAAGCTGGAAAAGCCGCAAGCCATCGATAACCTCGAGGAAATTCTCGAAGTCGCCGACGGCGTGATGGTCGCGCGCGGTGATCTCGGGGTCGAAATGGCTCCGGAAAAAGTCCCGGTGATTCAGAAGCACGTGATCCGGCGAGCCGCGGCGTGGCGTCGTCCGGTCATTACGGCCACCCAGATGCTGGAGTCGATGATCGAAAACCCGCGCCCCACGCGGGCCGAGACCAGCGATGTCGCCAACGCCGTCTTCGACGGTACCGATGCTGTCATGCTCTCGGCCGAGACAGCTAGCGGAAAGTATCCCCGCGAGTCTGTCGCCATCATGGCACGCATCGTGGTTGAAGCCGAACGCAACACCGAGGATCTCAGCCCGGCCCGCCGTCGTCGCGAACGCCGCAGCCTTTCCGTCGCCGAAACCATTTGCGAATCTATCGCGCACGCCGCCGAAGACCTCCCCATGGGCGCGATCGCCATCTTCACCGAAACTGGCAACACCGCCCGCATGATCTCCAAGTACCGCCCCAAGGCACCCATCTACGCCTTCACCCACATCGTGCCCGTCGTGCAACGTATGAATCTCTACTGGGGAGTCCATCCCGTCCGCTGCCCGCAGGCCCGATCCGCCGAGCAGATGGTCGCGCTCGCTGAACAATTACTGGTGGGCCGTGGTCAACTCAAAGCCGGAGAGGTTTTGGGAGTAGTAGCCGGGACGCGCCAAACCTCCGGCTCGACAAACCTGATGCGCCTGCACGTAGTCACCGAACAAGAAGCCGAACGCATCGGCCATCAAAAAAAGAACGTGTAGGCGCGGACGCCTCGTCCGCCGCGCGAGCGAAGCGAGCCTAGAGACCCATCCTGCGAGCCAGCATGGATGGGCATTGCTCTTGCGCCGCAACCCCGGACGACAGCGCCCGGGGCTACATCGAGCTAGCTCGACACCCTGCCCTGCAAGCTATAATCCCAACTTATGCCAGAAGAGATACTCTCAGTAGCTCTTTGGGAACCCCTGCCCGAAATGGAGACAGCCGCCCTCGATACCTTTCGCGAACTATCTTCCATCGTCGCCTCCAAGGGATACGGGCGCGACCTGCTCTACCGCGATCGCGATCATCACTACGTTTTCATGCGCTATTGGAACTCAGAAGGCTCTCGCCGAGTCGCCCAGGAAGACCCGGACATGCTCCGCTGCTGGTCGCGCCTGGGAAACCAAATCCAAATCGTAAAGGTGTACGAAACCCTTCAAGAGACGCCCACCTAGGTACGTCTCACGTAGGGACGGACCCGTTGGTCCGTCCCTCGAAGCGCAGCGAGCGCCCCCGCGGCGAACCCCATTTAAAATGCCTCCATGTCCCCCGACCACTCCAGTGAATTCGTAAATGAAAGCGTCAATCCCCCGGTCCGCGGATTCCTCCACACCCCAGACACCCCAACCGGAGATGTTCTAATCCTTACCCATGGTGCAGGAGGCAACGCGCAAGCGCCTCTGCTGCGCGCGCTGGCAGACGCTTTTTCGAACGCTGGCATCACTGTGCTGCGCTGCCATCTGCCGTACCGCCAGTTGCGTCCTTTCGGCCCGCCGGGACCAGGCGATGCCGCCCGCGATCGCGCAGGCCTGAAAAACGCTATCTCCGTAATGGCCGCCGCGAATGGGAGTGCCCCACTTCTCGCCTCAGGTGCGGGAAGTGGAAATGTTCCCAACGCAGGGTACAAGCCGCGAATCTACCTTGCGGGCCATTCCTATGGCGGACGCCAATCCAGCATGCTCTGCGCCGAGGAACCAGGCTTGGTCTCCAGCCTGCTGCTGCTCTCGTATCCCCTGCATCCCCCGCGAAAGCCGGAGCAACAGCGCACCCAGCACTTCCCCGACCTGCACACTCCAACACTATTCGTTCAGGGCACGCGCGATCCTTTCGCCTCAATCGCCGAACTGCAGCAAGCGTTAAAGATGATTCCCGCAAAAACGAAGCTCCTTCCAATAGAAGGAGCCGGTCACGATCTGGGATTTAAAGGGAAAGCACCGCGAGGAGAACTGCCGCATACGATACTAAGCGAATTCCAGCAACTCTTCGGCCGATGACGTTGCAACCTGAACCTGAAACCTGAAACCTCCTAATTCACCCACCCCGACTTCCCGCCCCCATTCCCCTTCCGCGTCTGATCGTCGGGTGGAATATAGTTCCCGTGTTCATCAAAGTGCACATCGCGGTCATGCTGTCGCATATAAACCTCAAACTTCTTCGCCGCCCGCCGCCGCTTCCACCGGTAATAGGAATTTCGCAGCCCGTAGTACCGCTCCGAAAACCCAACATTGACCAGTGCAGCTTTCGGTCCACGCCTCACATACAGATATCCAAAGAGCAATCCACCAAGGTGCGCGACATAGGCAACGTTTCCCCCGCCGCCCATGGCAAAGGCCAGCGTGACCACGATCAGAATGCCCACAAAGTACTTCGCCTTGATGGTGAAGGGAAACGGGATCATCATGATCTCGTTGTCCCCGAACAGCATCCCGAAGGCAATCAGAATAGCGAAAACACCGCCGGAAGCCCCGATCGTCGGCCGGTACGGATTTCCCAGAAGATGCGAATAGGAGAGCGCCACCGTAGTCAGCGCAGCCCCAAAAACGCCCAGGCTAAATAGCTCCAGGAAGCGCCGGCTTCCCCATTGCTGCTCAATGGCCGCGCCGAACATCCACAATCCCAGCATGTTTCCGAACCAGTGCCAGAACTCGAAGTGAATCACTCCGTAAGTGAGCAGTTGCCAAATCCACCCGTGCTGCACGACCTGGATGGGTATCAAGGAGAAGTAGTCACGCAGAAGGGCGCCGAATGGGACGCGTAGCGTATCCAGCAGCAACACCAGCAGGAACACCGCAGTGTTGATGCCGATCAGCCAGCTGACCGCCTTGGTAAACGGCGGCAGGCTCAATGTCATCGGTTCGCCCGTTCGTCTCACGGAATCTCCTCGATGCTCAATTCTACTCGCATCCTGCCCCGGCAACTTGCAGGCCTAACGCTCCGGAGTGGGCACCACGGGCAGGCTCTTATGCCCGGCTTTGTCCGCCGCTCGCACCGCGAAAATGACGTTATCTTTCGAGATGTTCAGCGTGGTCCGCGTCACATTGCCTACGTGCTGCACATGCTCCCACACCGGGCTCGTAGTCGTCCTCCACAGCACCTCGTATCCGGTCGCCAGCCCTCCCGGCGAAGCGTCCCAGGTCAGCGTCGAATTGTTCTCCAGATCCTTGGTCAGCAGGTGAACGTTTGCTGGAGGCGCCGGCGCCGCCGCCAACGCTGCCAGCGTAGCCGCATTCAGCCGGGCCACTCGCGCCACGTAATCGAAATCCACGAACTTCACCAGGTCGCCATACTCGACTCCGTTTTCTGCCCTTACATTCTGATGCTGATGGTGAAAATCCTCGCGGTACTCGGTCAGCCGCACGGCAGCGAACCCCTGCTGGTTAAATGAATAATGATCACCACCGCGTAAATAGCGGTCTTGCCGGAACACCATAGTGGGAATCATGCCCGTCTCATACGACCGGTCCACCTCGACGATGTACCGCGCCAGTTCCCGGGATGGCGAATCGCTCTCCCCTCCCAGGCCCCGGATACGCTTAAGATCCTGCTCGCTGGCCCCGGCCGGAACTCCCTCGGAGAACACCCGCACCATGGAACGATCCTGCTCCGCGCTCTTGTCGCCACCCACAATGTCATCATTGAGCACGGCCTCCAGATTCCAGCCTTGCTCCTTCGCCATGCGCGCGA
>JAICJP010000353.1 GCA_025928375.1 Candidatus Sulfotelmatobacter sp. | reverse complement strand
GGATTGAGCGACGTGCAACGCATTTTGGAACGAATCAGCCAGGGCAACTCCACCGAAGCTGCCCTTCGTGCCACCATCCACTCCGACTATGGCCAATTCGAGTTGGACTTAGGCCGTTACCTCGCCGATAAGTATGGAGACTGAGCCGGTTGGGATAATGGGAGCAGAAAGGCCGGTCTCCTGCTCGGCTGCGCACGGGCTGGAGAGCCCCAAAGAGGCTGTCTCCGGGTGTGTGCTGCGGGAACAGTGAGGTACCACCTTGGATTCATTGCTCACATCGGAATTCCATGCTAGCTTGCCTTGAGTATTAATCCGTGCGCTCTTTTTTCAAATTCAACGGATCGGATACGGCGGTCAGCATCGAGCCGGTGCCGACTGTTTTCCCGAATATTGATGGCGCCGATATAGCAGCCGTCTTCGCGGGCAACCGCATGGCGGGAGACTTTTACGACTCGGTACGGGTCAGTCCCGAGCGCGTTCTGATTGGCCTGCTCGATGTTGCCGGACGCCGGGAAGAAAACCGCAAGCTCCTCATCGCGGCCCAGGAAACATTTCGCGACTCCGGTAGAGAACTGTTCTCGGCGCCCGATATCAATGAATCCGACGCCATGATCGAACTCAACGTGCGTATTAATCGCCGCTTGATCGAAGCTTCTAACGGGGTCCACTCCTGCCCGGCTTTCACCGCCTGCTATCACGAGAGACTAGGAACACTCTGCTATTGCAACGCGGGACATACTCCTGGGCTGCTCCGCGATAGCACCGGCATCGTCGAACTTGGTTCCACGGGATTGCCCTTGGGACTGTTCTCGCACGCGACCTCCGACGCTCGAATGGTGGGCATGGAAAGGCCTGCCAGCCTCCTGCTGGTCTCTCAAGGCCTAGTCTCTTGCGAAGGGGCCGGCCGCGACAACGGCGGGAACGAATTCGGCTTGGAGAAGGTCAGGAAAGTGCTCCAGAATGCACGTTCCCTTAATGCAAAAGAGCTATGCTCGTCCGTCGTTAGCACCGTTGCCGATTACAGCGGCCATGTTCCCCTCTGCGATGACCGCACAGCACTCGCCCTGATTCGCACTCGCTAGGCCAACTTTTGTGCGCCATCCACGCGTCCGACGTGGAGGGATGTAGGGGGCCCACGGCCTTATCGCGTTTCGCGTGCCCTTATGTCGCCAATGTGGCCGGAAGGAGTAAAATGTCTTATCGGCCTAACCCCACCGTTTGCCCGCAAGCCCAGGAATTGGCCTATATGACTCCTATGAAGAAACTTTGCCTGACATATGTCGCTTTGGCTTGTCTGCCCGCGCTCGCTTCCGGACAGGTTGTGGAAGAGATCGTGGCTCGCGTCAACAATCAGATTATTACCCGTTCCGAATTCAGCCGCAGTAAGGATCAGCTTCGAGACGAGGTCAAGCAGCAGGATCCGAACGACGCAGACAAGGTCTATGGGGGCAAGGAAAAGGACGTGCTCCGCGACCTCATCGACCAGCAACTTCTTCTCGACAAGGGCAAAGATCTCGGCATTACCGGCGACACCGATCTGGTGAAGCGTCTCGACGAAATGCGCAAGAGCATGAAGCTGGATTCCCTCGAGGCGCTGGAGAAGGAGGCCGAAAAGCAGGGCATCTCCTGGGAAGACTTCAAGCAGCAGCAAAAGAACCAGATCATCACCCAGAAGGTCATCGGCGAAGAAGTCAGCAGCAAGCTGTCGATTACGAAGGAAGAAGCTGAGAAGTTTTACGATGAGCACAAGAAGGAGATGGAGCAGCCCGAGTTCATCCGCCTGGCAGAAATTCTGGTAGCCCCAAAAACGTCGTCGATCACGCCTGACCCCAAGCCGGCCGGGGCGCCCGCCGATTCTAAGAATCCGGAGGATGAAGCTGCCAAGCAGGCTGCCGATGCTACAGCGCTCGCCGCTGCTGAAGCCAAGGCCCACGATCTGCTCAAACAAATCCGCGATGGGGCGAACTTTGACGACATTGCCAAGAAATACTCGGACGGTCCCTCCGCAGCCGATGGCGGCGCGCTCGGCATGTTCAAGCGCGGACAACTCGCCAAAGAACTGGAAGACAAGACGTTCGCGATGAAGTCGGGCGATGTTACAGACGTGATCCGGACCAAGCAGGGTTACGTGATTCTCAAAGTTCTGGACCACCAGCAGGCGGGCATTCCTTCGCTGAAAGACGCCATGCCGAAGATCCAGGACGCTCTCTACTACGAGAAGCTGCAGCCTGCGCTGCGCGCCTATCTCACCAAGCTTCGAGAGGACGCTTACATCAAACTGGCGCAGGGATACGTGGACACGGGCGCCAGCCCAAACCAGACCTTGCCCATCGAGACCACCTCGGCTAAAGAGGCCGACGCCAAGAAACTGGACAAGAAGAGGCACAAGAAGCTGGGCGTGCTCTGATCTTCCTGAATGATGGTTGGCAGGGCCGAAGACGCGCCGCTCTCGGGGCCCTGTCCCCTACGCGTCCGCGTCGGACAGATGGCAGTTGTCCCCACATGTCCTCCTGAAATCCTGTGCATTGCAGAGGGGCTGCTTTATACTTGGCACATCCCATGAAGGACTTCTACATCGGCGATTGCGTGCGCCACGAGAACAAGGTCATCACCTCGACTTTCGTCGTGGTAGCCAAACAGATCAAGCCGAAGAAGACCGGCGAACCTTATCTGGCGCTGACCCTTGGCGATCGCAGCGGGCAGCTCGAAGCCAAGATGTGGGACAACGTGGAGGAAGTGCTGGAGGCCTTCGAGCAGGATGATTTTCTTAAAATCAAGGGCCTGATAAATAAGTACAAACAGCGCTTCCAGCTCACGATTCACAAGCTGCGAAAACTCGGCGACACCGAAATCGATTTTTCCGACTACCTTCCCAAGACCACGAAAGATGTCGACGAACTCTGGCAGACGCTGACGAACTTTATTGCCACGTTCGAGAACCAACACCTGAAGGGGCTGGTCCAGGCGTTCATGGCGGATCCGGAAATTGCCGCCGCGTACCGCAACGCCCCCGCTGCTAAAACGCTGCACCACGCCTACATTGGCGGGCTGCTGGATCACGTGGTGTCGCTGTTCCGCTCCTGTGACCTGATGTGCAGAAACTATCCTCAAATCAACCGCGATCTTCTGCTCACCGGCGCGTTTTTCCACGATATTGGGAAGATCCACGAGTTGACGTATAACCGCTCCTTCTCATACTCGACGAAGGGCCAGCTCCTGGGGCACATGATCATTGAATTGGAGATGCTGCAGGCCAAGCTGTGTTCGCTGCCCGACTTCCCTGAAGAACTCAAGATTCTGATCGAGCACATGATCATCAGCCACCACGGGGAGTACGAGTTCGGATCACCCAAGTTGCCGATGTTCCCCGAAGCCCTGGTGCTGCATTACCTTGACGATCTCGACTCGAAGATGGAAGCTATGCGGGCTCAGTTCGAGCGGGATGCCACTCTCGACGGTCCTTGGACGACTTACAATCCATCGCTCGGCCGACCAGTGCTCAGTTCAGAGAAATTTCTGCGCCCCAAAAAGGTTGCCGAAGCTGACGAGCCCTTTAACAGCGTTGCACCATTCGAAGCGGCACCCGAACCCACCGCACTGGAGACGGAAGACACCGTCCAGACGAGTCTGCCCGGGCTGAATCCGACCCGCTAATCCGCACTGGGTTGGTCCGCACCCGATAGTCCTATACACCGTCGATACCTCCATGCCCTTCTCATTCATTGCCCCGCTGCCGTCAAATCCATTACAGTTAGGGCACACCGAAATTCAAGGATACGGAGGCTCTTATGCGCTCGCGTCTAATTCTGTTCACATTCGCCCTTTATCTAGCATTTGCACTGGGCTGCAGCAAGCAGCCGGCAGCTGACAACAGCAGTGATCCTAACGCCGCGGATCAGAACGCGCCCGCTTCCGCGGAGCAAGGTGGTTCTTCTGCCCGTCAACCCAAAGAACGAAAAGAACACAAAGCTGAAGCTCGCAGGATGGTGGTGCCCGCAGGGACCGCGGTGACCATCAGCCTGGGAGACTCGATCGGTTCAAAAATCAGCCAGTCGGGCCAGACGTTCTCGGGTAGTGTTGCGAAAGACGTCGTGGTCGGCGGCGAAGTCGCCATTCGTCAAGGCGCTAATGTGAGCGGTACCGTGACGGACGCGAAGCCGCTGGGCAAATTTGCCGGGGGCGCGGTTCTGCAGGTGCGTCTGGACTCCATCAATAACGTACAAGTCGCAGCTGCAGAGCGTACGTTCAATCAGAAAGGCAAAGGCAAACGTACTGCGGTTGCGACCGGCGGAGGCGCGGCTTTGGGCGGCATCATCGGCGGTTTGGTGGGTGGCGGCAAAGGAGCGGCAATTGGATTGGCCGCTGGCGCAGGAGCCGGGGCTGGAGGCTCAGCCCTGACCGGCAATAAGGACATCGTCCTTCCGGCCGAGTCGAACATAACCTTCGAACTGTCTCAGGCCCTGGAACTTAGGAGATAACTAAGCTGAACCGCAAGCCAGGCCCCACCCTCCCGCGTCCTCTGCGGCAGGATGGGGCTTTTGATTTCAAACAGGTTTGCAGACTTCTGATTTTGCGGCTTAGGGCCAGTTTTAGCACCTTGGTCACTGCGAAACCCGCGAATTTCTCTTCCCAACCCCCACCCCTCATGTAATAAAATTTGAGTTCCCCCCCGGAAACACCTATGGAAAAGTTTGATTTCAATCTGATCTTTTGCCTCATCGTGCAAGCGAACCTTGTGTTCGGCGTAGCTGGACTCATCTGGCCCGAGAAGTTTATGTCGCTCTATGGGGTCCTGATGTTTCCCTGGCCACCCAGCGAACG
>JAICJP010000331.1 GCA_025928375.1 Candidatus Sulfotelmatobacter sp. | reverse complement strand
TCCATCAGCAGCGGCAAGGTGAATTGCTGCGATTCGATCAAATGTTTCAATTTCGAGGTCTCAGGCTGGCGCGACGGACCGGACGCAGCCGGCTTCCACGCGGTGACATTCGAGCTCGCCATCTATCCTCCTACAGAAATTTCTGGCGCGAAGGCCTTGTCCACTGACAGGTCTGGCTCTGGGGTGATATGCGTCCCCATGCTCCCGGCAACCGCTTCCGCCAGGTATTCATAGGAGGTGATCACAACTTCTTTCCCGCCCGCTTTCAGAAAACGCAGCGCGGACTCAACTTTTGGCCCCATGTTGCCTGGAGGGAAATGTCCCTCCTTGTAGTGAGCAGCCAATTCAAGAGCAGATACATTCCGCAGTTTCTGTTGGGTTCGTTTCTTGTAATCGAGATACACGAAGGGAATGTCGGTCGAGATGACAAATGTGTCTACGTGTAACTGACACGCCAGGAGCGCCGAAGCGCGATCTTTATCGATGACTGCCTCCAGGCCTTTCAGTTCACCGTCGCGGCGAATCACCGGGATGCCGCCGCCTCCGCAAGCGACAACCAGAATTCCCTGGCTCATCAACGCGCGGATAACTCCGAGTTCCACAATCTCAACCGGCTCAGGGGAGGGGACGACGCGCCGGTACCCGCGAGCAGCATCCTCAACTATTTGCCATCCCAAGTGGCGCTGCCGCTCTTCGGCTTGCTGGCGCGAGTAGAAAGGTCCAATGGGTTTGGTCGGATGCTCCATCGCCGGATCGTCCGCCCGCACCACGGTCTGGGTCACAATGCTGGCCACGGGCACATCCAGGTGCGCTGCCGCCAGCTCATCGCACAGAGATTGCGCGAGCAGGTACCCGATCTCCCCCTGAGTAGCGGCGCCGCAGACGTCAAGCGTTTGACCGGGCACCTGGTCCGAAGCCCGTTCCGATCGCAGCAACTGCGCTCCCACCTGGGGACCGTTCCCATGCGTTACAACCAAGCGGTAACCGGCGCGGATCAGGTGCACGATGGCGGCGGCCGTGCGCCGCGCATTGACCCGCTGCTCGGCGATGGTCCCCGTCTCCCCAGCTCGAATCAGGGAGTTGCCGCCCACGGCGATGAGCATGGTTCGCATCAGCGGTTCTCAGTTTGTGCCAGGTCCGCGTGCCGCACCGGTTCTGCCGCCTCGCGATACTGCATCAGTTCCAGCAGAATGGCTTTCTGCGCGTGCAAGCGGTTTTCCGCCTGCTGATACACGACAGAATGCGCCGAGTCGATGACATCATTCGTGACCTCGTCGCCGCGATGCGCGGGCAGGCAATGCATGAAGATCGCGTCAAACTTGGCGTGGCGCAACAATTCCGTGTTCACCTGGTACGGCATAAAAAGCTTCCGCCGTTCCTCGGCTTCCGCCTCCTGCCCCATGCTCGCCCACACGTCCGTATAAATAACGTCAGCTTCCCGAGCAGCCTCGAGGGGATCGTTGGTCAACGTGCAGGTGCTTCCCGTAGTCCAACCGCGCTGAACCGCCCATTCCACGGCCTCGGAGGCGGGCTCATAGCCTTCTGGAGTCGCCACCCAGGTGTGCGCTCCGAGTTGCGCCCCGGCGAACATCAGCGAGTGGCAAACATTGTTGCCGTCTCCGATAAACGCCACTTTCAGGCCCCGCAGATCACCCTTCAGCTCAAGCATGGTCAGGTAATCGGCCATGGCCTGGCAGGGATGGCTGTAGTCGGTCAATCCATTGATGATCGGGATGCTGGCATACTCGGCCAACTCCTCCACGATCTGGTGCGCATAGGTGCGGATCATGATGCCCTGCACCATGCGCTCGAGATTCTTGGCTACGTCGTACAGCGACTCGCGCTTGCCCAAATTGATTTCGGCGTTCGAAAGATATAAAGAGAAGCCCCCAAGTTGCTGGATGCCAACGTCGAACGACACGCGGGTCCGCAGCGATGGCTTTTCGAAGATCATGGCCAGCGTCTTGCCTTTCAACGCGCCGTGATGTGCTGCAGGATGACTCTTGATTTCGCGCGCGAGATCCAGCAGGTAGCGGATCTCTTCCGGCGAAAAATCCTTGATCGACAAAAAATTATGACGGCCCATGGGTCACCTCGGCTCAAGGCGCTGACATAACAGCCGAGCCTACTCGATGCTCGTCCCCCCGCTTATTAGCGGCAAGGAAGGACATCACCAGCGAAAGTGATTTGAGTCACCAGCGAGGCTTCTCTAAGTGATTGAAATCACGTTGCGGCTCACGCACGGGGTTGCAAGGAGAGGTTGGAAGCAGAGGCGGGCGAGGCAGCCTCGTAACTTTTATTTTGGCTGCGCGTTGTGCAGATGTCGATTCCGGCTTTCCTCATTCGTCGTACTGGTAGGAGACATTTCCGAATCCGCGCTGGCGGGGCAGGGCGCGAAAAGAAGTCGAATCCGAATAGAACCTAACTGAATCTAGTTAGAAAAGTTTTCAGCAGGATTTTCGGTGCCGACTCTTCGGTAACTGGAACGGATCCGTTAACTGGGGTTTTTCACGCACCACTTATACAGAGGGATTCTATGGCGAAGCGAATGATACTGATGCTCGTTGTTATGTTAGGGCTGCTATCGAGCCTTGGTTTCTATAAATTCCGGCAGATTTCATCGGCTGTGCAAGCCGCTTCACATTTCCAGCCCCCGCCGGAAGCCGTGACGAGCATCGTGGCGCATCAGGAAACCTGGCCGGCGACTATGGGTGTGATCGGCACGATGGAAGCGGTGCACGGCGTGACCGTAAGCGCCGATCTGCCCGGAACCGTCGACAAGATTCTGTTCGAGTCCGGCCAATACGTGCATGAGGGAGATGTCCTGGTTGAGCTGGATACGCGTCAGGAACGCGCCCAACTGGCTGCGCTCGAAGCCCAGCGCGATTTGGCGCGAACCAATTTCAGCCGCATGAAGCAGCTGCTGGATGCCGGAGTAATCTCCCGCTCCGACTTCGACGCGGCGGTTGCCCAGCAGAAGCAAACCGAAGCCAATGTGGCGGAGACGAAGGCGACCATTGAACGCAAGACGATTCGTGCGCCGTTTTCGGGGGTCCTGGGAATCCGAAAGATCAACCTCGGTCAATACCTGGCGGCGGGTAACGCCATCGTGCCACTGCAGTCGCTCGATCCTATTTATGTGGATTTCGGCGTACCGCAGCAGGACGCGGCGCAGGTGCGTCGCGGCAGTACGTTGCATGTGAGTTCGGAGGACATTGCTGGACGGCAGTTCAGCGGGCGCGTCACTGCAATCGATTCGGTCGTGGACGAAGCCACCCGCAACGTCACCGTGCAGGCGACTCTTGCGAATCCTGGCGGCAAGCTGAAGCCCGGCATGTTTGTCCAGGTGCAGTTGGGATTTGGGCAGAGCCGCTCCGTGGTCACGCTGCCGGCTTCCGCTATCAGCTATGCGCCTTACGGCGATTCGGTATTCGTGATCACCGATCTCAAAGACCCGAAGGGCAATTCGTATCGTGGCGTTCGCCAGCAGTTTGTGAAAGTCGACGGCTCGCGCGGTGATCAGGTCGCAGTCATTTCCGGGCTCAAGCCCGGCGATGAGGTTGTCACCTCAGGAGTGTTCAAACTCCGGAATGGCGCGGCCGTCAACGTCAACAACAAAATACAGCCGGAGAACAACCCGGCTCCCAAGCCTGCGGACAGCTAAACCGGGGGAAGCATGAAATTTACGGACCTATTTGTTAAGCGGCCAGTTCTGGCCGTGGTGGTGAACCTCGTCATCCTGATCGCGGGGTTGCAGGCCATCCGCTCGCTGAGCGTGCGCCAGTATCCCCGCAGCGATATCGCCGTGGTGCAGGTGACGACGGTTTACGTTGGAGCGAATGCTGATCTGGTGCGCGGCTTCATCACCACTCCACTGGAGCGTGTGATCGCCAGCGCCGATGGCATCGACTACATGGAGTCGTCGAGCGCACAGGGAATGAGCACGATCAGTGTTCACCTGAAGCTCAATTACGATACCAACGCTGCACTGACGCAGATTCAAGCGAAGGTTGCGCAGGTCCGCAATGACCTGCCGCCCGAGGCGGAAGCGCCGGTGATCGATCTGCAAACCGCCGACAACCAGTTCGCGGCGATGTATCTCGGATTCTCCTCGAAGGATCTGGACCAAAACCAGATCACCGACTACCTGACCCGCGTCGTTCAGCCGCGTTTGAGTGCGATCAGTGGCGTGCAGCGGGCTGACATCCTCGGTGACCGCACGTTTGCCATGCGCATCTGGCTGAAGCCGGACCGGATGGCGGCGTATGGGATTTCGCCCTCCACCGTGCGCGATGCGCTGGCCCGCAATAACTATCTTTCGGCGATTGGCAGCACCAAGGGTTCGATGGTGTCGGTGAACCTCGTTGCGAATACCAACCTGAAGACTCCGGAAGAATTCCGCCAACTCGTTATCAAGAATGAAAACGGAGTGGTGGTCCGCCTTGGCGAAGTTGCCGACGTGGTCCTGGGAGCGCAGAACTACGAGCAGGACGTGCGCTTCAATGGTGAGACCGCAACTTTCATGGGCGTCTGGGTTCTGCCCACGGCCAATTCGCTCGAAGTCATCAAGCAAGTACGCGAGGCGATCCCTGGCATCCAAAGCCAGTTACCTACTGGGATGAAGGTCGGGATTCCGTATGACTCGACCGCTTATATCCAGGACGCCATCAACGAAGTGTTGCACACGTTGACGGAGACACTGTTAATCGTCGTCGTCGTCATTTTCTTGTTCCTGGGATCATTCCGGTCAGTTCTCATTCCGGTGGTGGCGATTCCGATCTCCCTGATCGGGGCCGTCTTTCTCATGTTGATTGCAGGCTTCACGATTAACCTGCTGACGCTGCTGGCCATCGTGCTTTCCGTCGGATTGGTGGTGGACGACGCGATCGTCATGGTAGAGAACGTCGAGCGCCACCTGCACATGGGCAAATCGCCCGTAAAGGCTGCCACGGACGCAGCCCGCGAACTGGTCGGCCCTATCATCGCGATGACCATTACGTTGGCAGCCGTTTACGCTCCCATCGGCATTCAGGGTGGACTGACTGGCGCCCTGTTCCGCGAGTTCGCTTTCACGTTGTCTGGAGCCGTCATCGTCTCTGGCATCGTGGCTCTGACGCTATCTCCCATGATGGGTTCGAAGCTGTTGCGTCCCGGCGCGAGCGATCGGGGTTTTGCTGGCATGGTCAACCGGCACTTTGAG
>JAICJP010000381.1 GCA_025928375.1 Candidatus Sulfotelmatobacter sp. | reverse complement strand
ATATGTTTGAGAGACTGGATCAAATCGAAGCACGATACGACGAGCTCACCAATGCGCTCGCGTCGCCGGATATCGTCAATGACTCGGCGAAATACCAGAAGACTGCCAAGGCCCACGCCGAAATCTCACAGGTCGTCGAGAAATACCGCGAGTACAAGGATCTGACCAAGGGAATCGCCGAGAGCAAAGCCGTGCTGGTAGACGAAAAGGATCCCGAGATGCGCGCCTATGCGCAGGAAGAGCTCGATCGCCTGCAGGCGAGAGTCTCCGGCGTAGAGGAAGAACTAAAATTTCTCCTGCTGCCGAAAGATCCCAACGACGAGAAGAACATCATTCTGGAAATTCGCGCTGGCACTGGTGGCGATGAAGCTACCCTTTTTGCCGCCGAGATTTTCCGCATGTACACCCGCTACGCCGAAATCCAGCGCTGGAAAGTGGAAGTGCTCTCCACCTCAGAGTCCTCGGTAGGCGGCTTGAAAGAAGTCATCGCGATCATTGAAGGAAACCGCGTTTATTCGCAGCTGAAATACGAGAGCGGAGTGCACCGCGTCCAGCGCGTCCCGGCAACAGAACAACAGGGCAGGGTTCATACGTCGGCTGTGACCGTGGCGGTGCTGCCCGAAGCCGAAGACGTGGACATCAAGATCGAGGCCAAAGACCTGCGCATCGATACCTTCTGCTCTTCCGGCCCGGGCGGCCAGTCGGTAAACACGACTTACTCCGCCGTGCGCATCACCCACATTCCCACCAACACGGTGGTAAGTTGCCAGGACGAAAAGTCCCAGATCAAAAACCGCGAAAAAGGCATGCGCGTGCTCCGCTCTCGCTTGTACGAAATCGAAATGGAGAAGCAGCAGGAAGCCTTGGCAAAAGAGCGCCGGGCCATGGTGAAGTCAGGCGACCGCAGCGAGAAGATCCGCACCTACAACTTCCCCCAGAACCGCCTGACCGATCACCGCATAGGATTTACGATCCACCAGCTGGACGCCGTAATGGACGGCAAGATCCAACCGCTAATTGACGCCCTGATCACCTACTACCAGTCCGAAAAGCTGAAACAAGAAACCGCAACGGTAGTGTAAGCGTGTCCACGTGGCGCCGGCCCCTTGGGCTGGCAAGATTTTCTTCTGTGAGCTCCCTTGCACCCTTTTCACCTTACAATTTTGACCATGCAAAAGCCGGACACGTGGTACGCATACTTTCACGTCAGAGGTTCCTTTGATCCTGACGACATAACGCGCAGGCTTGGTGTGAAAGCCACTAAGGTAGCGAGAGAAGGCGATCCTGTTCAAAAGACGTCGAAGAAGAGGCCATGCAGCTTGTGGGAATTACATTCTCGACTGGGAACATCTGCTCCTCTCGAAGAGCATGTAAAGCACGTTCTCGATCAGCTTGATATGAATAAACCGGCGTTCGAGGAAATCAGCAAGACTTTTGGGGGCACGATGCAACTTGTCGGCTACTTTCGTGATGTGAATCCAGGTGTGCATTTCGACTCCGAAATCGTGAAAAGAATCGCACACTACGGCTTCGACATTGATTGTGATTTCTACAACTCTTGAAATACCGTGTTGCTCATCGACTTTAATGGGATACCAATTGCTAGGTATCGGCTGGGTTGGAGGATTCTCGTAACTGCGTCTCACCTGTTCTCGAATTCGAAGAATTTACCCCATGATCCCAAATGAAATGGGCTGTCCAAAATACGAATTCCACAGCTCCGGCCGCCACATTTTAACTGCCGACATTTCGGCGATTTATCTCAAACCGTTTTGTTTCAAGGATATAGCGCAAAGGTAATCTTTCTGTGAATCCCCGATGCGTGCATCACAAGAACAATTCCCATTTTGTCTGAATGTTCCTGCAGGAACATTCTTAGTAAACGTCCCCGCCTCACGTCTGCCTGCTCACCTCCCGTGTTGAAATAGTGCCTGTGCAACTGAAGCAAGCTTTGAACGCCGCAGTCTCCCGCCTAACCGCGGACCAGGTCCCCTCGCCACAGATGAACGCCGAACTGCTCTTGCGCTTCGTCCTGAGTTGCGATCGGGCCTACCTCTTCGCGCATCCCGAGCGCGAGTTGACGGCTGATGAATACTCCCGCTACGAAGCTGCCCTTGCGGAACGCGCCCGCGGCCTGCCGGCGCAGTACATCACCGGCCATCAGGAATTTTGGGGTATGGACCTAATCGTGACTCCTGCAGTACTGATCCCACGTCCAGAAACGGAGCACGTCATCGAAACGGTACTCGAACTTCAAGGTTCAGACCGCGACCACCTTCGAATTGCAGACGTAGGCACAGGATCAGGTTGCATCGCCCTGGCTCTTGCGAAAGAGTTCCCCAATGCAGAAATTCACGCGACAGATTCTTCGCTACAAGCTCTGGAAATCGCTCGCGCCAATGCCGCGCGGCATCAACTGGAGGAGCGCATTCACTTTCATCGCACCGACCTGCTCGCCACCCTGACTCCCCCCTTCGATTTCATTGTTTCCAACCCACCTTACGTAGGCGAATCAGAAGAAGGCCAGGTGCAACTCGAGGTTCGCAAATTTGAACCCCGCTCCGCCGTATTCGGAGGGCCAACCGGGACAGAGGTGATCGCACGACTCATCCCGCAAGCGCGCAGCCTTCTGCGCCCCGGCGGCGCGCTGGTCCTCGAAGTTAGCGGAACCATTGCGGATCAGGTTCTTGCTTTACTCAAAGGCTGGGAGCAGCCCGACATCATTCCAGACTTGCAGCAGATACCCCGAGTGATACGCGCTCGAAAGCCATAATCTTTGGGAAGGGGACAGCTTCACAAGCTGGGGAAAAATTCCGATGGCACGGGTTTGGGAGGGGCACGGCGTCAGCCGCGCCGCAAGGGCTCAAAAACGAGACGGGCTTTAGCCCCAGAGGGGGTCAGCGTCGAGCCGAAGCGGGCTGAATCTCTTCGATGTCGACGATGTCGGTTGGATATTTGCCCGTATAGCAGGCGGAGCAGTACGAAATCTTTTCTCCCTCGCCGCAAGCCTTTTTCAATCCCTCGAGTGACAAATACGCCAACGAATCGGCGCCGATGTACTCGCGGATCTCGTCCACGGATTTGTTAGCAGCAATCAGTTGTTTGCGCGAAGGCGTATCTACCCCGTAATAGCATGGAGAAATGGTTGGAGGACACGAGATGCGCATGTGCACCTCGGTTGCTCCCGCGCTGCGGATCATGCGGACAATTTTTCTGCTGGTCGTGCCGCGCACGATGGAATCGTCGATCAGGACAATCCGCTTCCCCTCCAGCAGGGAGCGGACTGGATTTAACTTCAGCTTCACACCGAAATCGCGCACGCTCTGGCTGGGTTCGATGAAGGTGCGCCCCACATAGTGATTGCGGATCAGCGCAAATCGAAAGGGGATTCCGCTCTCAGCAGCGTAACCAACGCCAGCCGTGACTCCCGAATCAGGCACCGGAACCACCAGGTCCGCGTCCACGCCTGCTTCGCGAGCCAACTGGCGCCCTAGTTCCTCCCGGCTGGTCTGAACCGATCGCCCGAACACCAGGCTATCCGGCCGCGAGAAATAAACGTGCTCAAAAATGCAGCTCGACTGTGGCGCTGCCGTCGAATAGAAGCGCGAACTCACGCCTTCGGGACCGACGATGATCAACTCTCCCGGCTTCACATCGCGAATGTATTCGGCGCCGATGAGATCGAACGCACAGGTCTCGGAGGCGAACACGAACGTATCGTGCTTGTGCCCGTCGATCGCGGAAATCTTGCCCATCGCCAGCGGACGGAAGCCGCGCGGGTCACGGGCGGCGAAGATACGGTCGTTGCTCATCATCACCAGCGAGAAGGCCCCTTCGACACGGCGCAGCGCGTCGGCCATGGCTTCAGGCAGTGTGTGCTCTTTTGAGAGCGCGATCAGGTGAACCAGAACCTCAGTGTCGCTGTTGGTTTGAAAGATAGATCCCTGGCTCTCTAAACGGGCCCGAATCGCGGTGGCGTTCACCAGGTTGCCATTGTGCGCAACCGCAATCGCTCCCTTGTTCGATTGCACCAGGATGGGCTGCGCGTTCAGCAGGGCGGAATCGCCAGCTGTCGAGTATCGGGTGTGACCGATGGCCAGCGTGCCGTGCAGCTTCGACAGCACGTCCTCGGTGAAGATATCGGCGACCGAGCCCATCGCCTTATGAACGCGCGAGACCAGGCCGTCGGAGCTAACGATCCCCGCCGATTCCTGCCCGCGGTGCTGCAAGGCATGCAGGCCAAGGTAGGCCAGCTTTTCCGCCTCGGGATGGGAGAAGATGGCGACCACTCCACACTCGTCGTGAAATTTGTCAGGAATCTGCATTTAGTCCTTAGTCCTTAGCCGTCAGTCCTT
>JAICJP010000168.1 GCA_025928375.1 Candidatus Sulfotelmatobacter sp. | reverse complement strand
CTCCTAGTGTGGTTGTGCTTCCCCCTGCTCACTCTGATTGGCCTGATTCGCCATGTTCATGCTATGCAGCACGTCATTGGCAAAAAAGAACTTGCCGTCGGCAGGGACCATCATGATCTGCAATTTGTCGGACAAGCGTTCGGCGATAATCTTGTTAATCAGCAGCGGATTTTGTTTCAGAATCACGCCCTCGTTGCGCATGCGTTCAGCGTCCGCAGCCGCAGTTACCCGAATCCGGTCAGCTTCCGCCTCGGCCAGCAGCTTGCGGCGTTCGGTTTCAGCCTTGCTATCGATGACTTTGGCTTGCGCTGCCGCTTCGGCATTTTGGATCGTAGCTTCCTTGCGAGCCGCCGCTTCCAGTTTGCTTTGCTGAATCTGTTTTTCCTTCAGCGGCAGAGTGTACTGCATCGCGTCCGCTTCTCCCTTGGCCTGCAGCACGTGAACCCGGGCTTCTCCTTCGGCCTGTTTGATCTGCCGGGCCTTGATGGCTTCCGCCTCCAGCTCCGCGATCTTGACTTGCTTCTGCTGCAGCTCTGTTTCAACGCCCATGCGATCATTTTCCTGCTCCTTCAACAGCAGGGTTTCCAATCCCTCGGCATATTCCTTGGGCAATTGAATGTCGCGCAGCATGACCTCTTTGACTACGATGCCATCGGCTGCGAGTTTCTGAGTGATGAGGCCCGCCGCGCGCTGGCGAACTTCCTCGCGTTTCGTCGAAAACACATCTTTGACGGTGTAGTGGGGTACGAGTTCTCGCCATACGCTCGCCACCACTGGGGGCACGATTTCTTTCTCTACAGGATGCGGCAAATTGCTCTGAATGTAATCCAGGTGTTTAGGATCGAGCCGATACCGGACCGTAATGGCCAGACCCAGAGTGAGCCCCTCCTTCGCCTGTACGTCGAGAAGTTCCGGTTTGGAGGGAGCCTTCGCAACGGCCGGCTTTCCGTCTTCCAGCGTTCCGGTAGTGAATACCTGGTCGCGAATATCGAACAACGCGACGTCTTCCACGAGCGGTTTGACGAGATGGACGCCCGGGTAAAGGGTTCCCGGTTCCGTTCCGCTGGTTTGGCTCACGCGAACCCCGGCCATGCCACTGGGCACGACCACTATGCTGAACGCTACTAGGATGGGACCCCAGGCAAGAAACACCAGCGCAACGGACCGGCGCCATCTCCACTCTGGCGCTGTTGGGATTGGCGTAATACCTGGGGTGGCAAGCGCCCTTCTATACAACAGTTCGCCATATAGGTCGAAGGCTAAGATTCCCAAGGCCACGAGAATCATCCCGAGGCCGCTATACATCAGCAGATTCCTGAGTACCAGCATTGCCGTTCTCCTTTACTTGTCAGCGCTTCTCTTCCGATTTCACAGTTGCTGATTGACGGGCGAAAAGCCGGAACACCTGCCCGAAAATCAGTTCCTCTGCCAGCAGGGCCACCGCTAACGAGAAAACCATTCCAGCGACTACCGCCATAAATGTGATTGCCATCTGCATAACTCCTCCTGAGATTTCCATTTCACAAGCTCGAGACGCTTGCTACTGCTCTTTGCATAGGCATCGTTCAGGCCAGATAGCCGGCGCTTCAGAAACAAGGATTTAGGGCATGGAGAGAGGGATACAACGTCGTTTGAAAGACACAGGTGTGGCAGGGCGGACACGCAGTCCCCTGTCGTTAAGCCACGACTCCGAGAAGGACGGTAAGGGAAGGTGGGGAGGGCTGCGTCTTCTCGGCCTTCAAGCGCCCGGCTCCCGCCGTCTGGGGTAACGGCTTGTGGGGTTCTGTGGGTTGGAGCCGGGCGATCCTATGACTAGAAGGCCTAGTTCAATTGTGCTTATTTAATGCCTATTGGTCCTCCTTTTCTGTGACGCTGGTCACAGTTGATCGTGATCCTTATCATGCGGATTCGTTCTCACGCAGCACGTAATGATTCTCTGCCTCGGCCGCTCGATCTCGGTCACACCGAGCACAACTGCGTGTGATCGGAATCACCGCCCTTCTGAGCCTCGCTTTCTTACACTCATCACGAGCGAGCGAAGTGCTCATCCAGGAGACGGATTCATCATGGCTTATGTAATTACTGATACCTGCATCAAAGACTCCCTCTGCGTTGAGGTTTGCCCGACCGATTGCATCCACCCCAAGACGGACGAGCCCGGCTTCGAGGCGGCAACTCAGATGTATGTCGATCCCGAGGGATGCATCGACTGCGGCGCTTGCATTCCGGCATGCACCTCGGATTCGATCCATGCGCTGGAGGATGTGCCCGAGGAGAAGAAGGACTTCATCGAGAAGAACGCAGCATTCTTCCAAAACTGAAGCGGTTTTGAATCGGTGACAGCCGCCGGCGCCGGAAGCAAGGCCAACCAGCCCCGTCCGTGCCCGGCGGTTTGTTGCATGCAGTAATGAAATCGAGTTTCCCCCCCGATTCGTTCGGAAATTTGCGGGGATTGGAAGACAGACGATACGACCAGCGGCGCTGGTTTTCTTACGCGGCCCCTTTTCCGGTCGCTTGAGAGGCGGCATTCGCGGCCGGACGTCTCAGGGCAATCAGGGTGATTCCAAGTTCTCGATCGTAAATCAGAGTCCATTGCAGCGCACACTCATCACATAGCCAGAAGTGCTCGATGGACCGTTGTTGCCGGCGAGCAGACACAAAAGCAGGCGGGATCTTCTCCCCGGGGCAAAAAACGCGATCGATCTCTACCACAAAGAGCTTACCTTCGCGCAGTTTAAGAAAGGGCTTACCGCATTGTGAATTAGCACATTGACTAAGCATTATCGATTCTTCCTGCCGAACTTCGAATCTCGCCCCAGCTCGGAAAGTTCACAAACGAGCAGATTGAGTACCATCCCCATGTATTAAGGAAATATTCAATTTCCAGATTCGATTGTCCATCGTAGGCGTACAAAGTTGCCGAAGTTTCGGCAGTTGACGCCGACCGCAAGGCCGTCAAGGGTTGCTGCGCTCGCCAACGCCGTCTACCATCTGTGGTATGCCGAACGTGCTGGTGTGTCCACCGGATTATTTCGATGTGGTGGATCAAAAAAATCCGCACATGTCCCCGCGAGCGCAAGTGGACCGCGCGAAAGCGCGCACGCAGTGGGAAAAACTATGTAGCGTTATGCAACAGAATGGATGCCAGATTCATATTGTCGATCCCGTCCCAGGACTCGAAGACATGGTGTTCGCTGCGAATCAGGTTTTCGTCGGCGAGAAAGCAGGATACGGGAAGTTCGTGGTCCCCAGCCGCATGCGGCACCCGTCCCGCGATCGCGAGGTTCCGTATTTTACGCAGTGGTTTGCTGCTCGTAACTTCCGCGTGATTGATCTTGCCTTGACCCAAGATGGCTACCTCGAAGGCCATGGCGATCTGCTCTGGGACTATGAATGCTCCCGCATTTATGCTGGATACGGTTTCCGCAGTACCCGCGCCGCGATTGTAAAATTTTCCGCAGCGATGTCCGAAATGGGAATTCCGGTCACTCCCCTCGAGTTGATCGATCCTTATTGCTATCACCTGGACACTTGCCTCTGCGCCTTGAATGCCGAGGCGGTTTTGATTTTCGCCGGAGCGTTGTCCGCCGAATCGTTGGCATCTGTGCATAACCATTGGAAAAGGATTCATCTCCTGGACGCTGATGAGGCCCATCACTTGATGGGAAATGGAATTGTGGTGAATGCCCATTACATCGCGCCCCGCATGACGCCCCAGTTGGACTCCCTCCTCCGCGAGGAGGGTCTAACTCCGGAGATCGTCGATACCTCGGAATTTGAAAAGTCAGGCGGTAGCTGCTTCTGCATGACAACCTTCTTCCCCTGATTCCCGCTCATGACCTCAACTCCAACCCTGAATGATGTGCGCAAATTGTTGCTATGCGCTCGGGTTCCGCGCCTGCGCGCATTGGCATGGGAAGGCGAAACGCTCTACGCCTCGCGTGGATACCAACTGCTGCGAGCTCCGATCGTGGATCTGCCTCGTGAGATCAAGTGGCAGCCCGTCGGGGAGTTCCGCCCTTCGTGGAATCGCAAGCTCTCGGTCCTGAATCGTCTCACCGCACGTCTGTTTCGCGACGGCTTTCACGGGTTGGCGTTTGTGCCTTCCGGCACAATCGTGACTGCGGTGCCCGGAGCGATTGCCACTATGAAGGCCAATGAAACAAAATTTCGCCGAACTTTTACTATCGTTCGCGGATCGCGGCCGCTGCACATAACCGCAGTTCCCGGCGGCCGATTTTTCTGGGGAGAGTATTTCGACAATGCCGCTCGCGATGAGGTGCACATCTACGGATCAGCCGATGGCGGCATGTCATGGGATGTTGCGTATACATTTCCCAAACGCGCCATTCGACACGTTCACAACATCGTCCACGACCCCTGGCAAGATTGTCTTTGGGTGCTGACCGGCGACTACGGGGACGAGTGCCGCATCCTGCGCGCCAGCTACGACTTCACTAGCCTGGAAGTCGTGCTGCAGGGTAAGCAGCAGGCCCGTGCCGTCGCAGCCGTTCCGACGGAAGATGGCCTTTATTTCGCGTCCGACACACCTCTGGAGCAAAACTATATTTATCATCTCGGCCGTGATGGCACGCTGTCCTGCCTGGCGCCGGTCAGCGGTTCTTCCATCTATAGTTGCCGAGTCGGCAGCCAGGTGTTTTTTTCGACGATGGTAGAGCCCAGCGACATCAACCGTGATCCCATGGTCAGACTTTACGGCGCCACGGCGAAATATCCGCAGCGCTGGGGGCCCCTGCTCAGCTGGCGCAAGGACCGCTGGCCCATGAAGTTCTTCCAATACGGAAATGCATTCTTGCCCGACGGAATTAACCGAACTCAATACCTCGCCGTAACAACCGTCGCCGTCGAATCGGATGATATGGTTACATCCATCTACTCGGTCAATCCGCAATGATGCTGAGCGGAAGGTGAAGGGCCGCGCTGACAGCGGATCTGCATGCGCGGATGCGATTCGGTACCACATTCGTAAGTAAATGCCAGGGTTCAGCTACTACCGTCGAATCTTCAGTGCCTATCTCCTTGGAGGCAAGAGCCACCTGACCTTCTGGCACGAGACTGCGGCAGAGAATCCCGACGCTTCTGCCATCGAACTCGGCCCCTATTACATGCTCTTTTCGGAGAAGGCGGACTACTCGGGGCCGTTCGACGCCGACGGCATTCCGCAACTCGATTATCACGGCCACATCGGCGTGCAATACAACCCGATCGCGATCGCGCAATATGGGTTGGGCAACTACAACCTGTGGCGCATTCACGGAGATCCTGCGCGGCGCGACAAATTCTTCCGTACCGCCGTTTGGCTTTGTGAGCACCTGGAGATCAATTCCAGGGGGTTGGCAGTGTGGGCTCACCACTTCAACTGGGAATATCGCGACACATTGCAAGCGCCGTGGTATTCGGGGCTAGCGCAGGGCCAGGGGATTTCAGTGTTGGTGCGCGCGCATAAGGAATCGTCGAACTCGCTCTATCTCGACGCCGCCCAGCGTGCCTTCGCGAGCTTTCAACGCCCGATCTCCCAAGGTGGAGTCGCTTTCACCGACGAATCCGGCGACCTCTGGTTTGAGGAATACATCGTCTCTCCCCCCACCCATATTCTCAACGGTTTCATCTGGGCGCTTTGGGGCGTTCACGATTACTTCCTTGCCACAACCGACAACTCCGCGCGGGAACTCTTTTGTCGAGGAGTGAGAACCCTGCTGCACAATCTGGAGCGTTATGACCTGGGTTTCTGGTCGCTATACGAGCAGTCCGGAACGCGTTTGCCGATGGTGGCCAGCCCCTTCTATCACCGCTTGCATATCGTCCAACTTCGCGCCATGCATCGCCTGACCGGGGAACAGAAATTCGCCGAGGTGGCGCATCGCTGGGAAAACTATGCCCGCAGTCGCGCAAAGCGCACTCGAGCACTCTGCTATAAGAGTGCGTTCAAGCTCTGCTACTACTAGAAGTCAGGGCAAGCCCGACTGTCGGCTGTTCCAAGCGCTCACGCATGGGCTACTCTGTCATGTCTCGTGAATCTTCTCTACATCTCCCAATACTTCCCGCCCGAGATGGGCGCTCCCGCCGCTCGCGCCTCGGAACTCGCGCGGCATTGGGCTAACGCGGGGCACCAGGTTTCCATACTCACCGGGTTTCCCAACCATCCCACCGGTGTTGTACCTGCAGAATGGCGCAGTCGCTTGCGGCGACTCACCTATCGAGAAAAAGTCGGGCAAGTGGATGTATATCGAACCTGGCTCTGGGCGCTCCCCAACCGCAAGGTCCACGAGCGCATGCGCAACTATGCTTCGTTCTGCGTTTCGGCGGCTCTACGCGGCATGACCATCGCGCGCCCCGATGTGATTATCGCCTCTTCTCCGCAACTGCTGGTCGGATTCTCCGGCTGGTGGCTTGCTTTCATTCGTCGAATTCCTTTCGTCTTCGAAGTCCGCGATCTCTGGCCCGAATCCCTGACCGCGGTCGGTATCGGCGGGGAGCGTTCTTTGCTGCACCACGCTCTCTCCGCCATCGCGGGATTCTTGTACCGGCGCGCGGATCGCATCGTAGTGGTGACTCCCGCATTCAAGGATTACTTGATTGGCAGCTGGCGCGTGCCCGCTGACAAAATTGATGTCGTTGAAAACGGCGTGGAAACCGATCTCTTTGCGCCCGCCGATCCCCTCGCCGCAGTACCCCGCAAAAAAGAACTGAATGCCGAATCGCGCTTTCTGGTTTGCTATATAGGCACCATGGGGATGGCCCATGGCCTGGAAACACTGCTGGATGCCGCGGCTAGGCTTCAGTCCGAAAATCCACATGTGTTGTTCCTGCTCATCGGCGAAGGCTCGGAAAAAGAACGCATCAAATCCCTCGCGCAATCCCGGAAGCTGGCCAATGTACGGTTTCTGGATCAACAGCCCCGCGAGACGATCCCTTCGTTTATCTCCGCATCCGACCTTTGCCTTGTGCTGCTGAAGAAAACCGATGTGTTCAAGACGGTCATTCCCACCAAAATGCTGGAATTCATGTCTTGCGCGCGTCCGGTGATTCTCGGAGTCGAAGGTCAAGCCCAGCGAATTCTCGAGGACGCTGACGCGGGCCTCGCGATCGAACCGGAAAACGCTGATGCCCTTGTTGCAGCCATCACCCAATTCGACCACAACCGTGAACTGGCTAGAGAGCTGGGGGAGCAGGGCAGGACCTATATTCTGCAGAACTTTTCTCGCGCGAGCACCGCACAAAAGTACCTCACAGTCTTGCATGACGTGGTCTCAACCAGCCGCTAAGGTACACATCTCCATGCCTGCGCGAGAGGCATCTCCTGTGTAACGTCTGGAACTCCGCGCACCCGAACCTTTTGGCTCAGTTTTCCACAGCTTTGGTCAATTGAGAGATTGAACTCACTTTCTCAGGCTGCTAAAGTTCGGGAACTCTCGAAACTCAGCAGGAATGTATTCACTCACTATCAGCCCAGGGGTAGGTGTAGCAGTACTTTTCCGAGCCATGGAGCAGACGCCGCAATGCCGTCGTGCTCGGTTTGAGGGTCGCACCGTTTGACGCCGATCTTTTTCGTCATATTTTTACTAGCGCTATTTCTTTCATTCGTCCTCACGCGCTTCGTGCGGGACTTCGCGAGATCGCGCGGATGGGTGGTGGCGGCCACGCACGAGCGGCACCTGCATTCGGTGCCTCTGCCTCGTCTGGGGGGAGTCGCAATTTTCCTGAGCTTTGCGGCCTGTATGGGGCTGTCCGCGGCTTGGGCGATTCGCCATCCCAATCTCCGCCCACCCAACTTTTTCCAGACCATGCAGACTGTGCTGGTGCCTGCCGCACTGGTGTTCGCATTGGGCGTCTGGGACGACCTCCGCGGGGTCGGGCCCTACGTAAAATTCGGCGTGCAGGCCGTTGCCGCGTCCATGCTCTATGCCGGCGGATTGCGCATCATCAACATTCCTGTTCTCTTTGGTAATCGTCCGTTGCCCTGGTTTGTCGAACTGATGTTCACGGTGATCTGGGTGCTGGCCATCACCAACGCTTTTAATCTCATCGACGGACTTGACGGGCTTGCTGCGGGATCGGCCTTGTTTTCGACCATGGTGGCGTTCGTCCTCGCCGCATTCCACGGTCCTGTCTTGGTCGAGGTCATGACGATCGCCTTAGCCGGAGCGATCTTAGGATTTCTGCGCTTCAACTTTAATCCGGCGACCATCTTCCTGGGCGACTCCGGCAGCCTGTTCATCGGATTTCTTCTGAGTGCTCTTGCCTTGCATGGAGCTCAGAAGGCCCCAACGATCGTCGCGGTAGCGATCCCGATCGTCTCGTTTGGTCTCCCCATTCTGGAGACGGTGCTCTCCATCATTCGTCGCCTGATCAGCGGGCGTCCGGTCTTCACTGCCGATCGCGAGCACATCCATCACAAGCTTCTGCAGCACGGCATGTCCCATCGCCAGGTAGTGATCATCCTCTACGGAGTCTCGGCAGTATTCGCCATGCTGAGTCTCTTCCTGTTATGGCCCACAGGCAGCTCGCTGGGGCTGGTCATGGCCGTGCTGGGAATCGGCATCTGGATTGGCGTGCAGCACCTGGGTTATCTCGAATTCGGTGAGATCGCCCGCGTAGGACGCCGCACTCTGGATCAGCCGCAGATCTTCGTCAACAATCTCGCCATCCGCCGCGCCACCGAAGAGTTGAAAGTGGCTCATGACCTCGAGCAGATCCAGCACATCCTAACCGCCGCATTCGGCAGCAACGATTTCGATGGATTCCAACTGAACCTGGGCCTCAGCCCCGGGCAAGTAATCTCCTTTGCCGATGGGGGTCTCTCGGAAGACACTGAAAGCCGCTTCCGCTGGATGAAACCGGGCGTGCAACACTTAAACACTTCCTCGTTATGGACGATTGCGCTGTCGCTGTTCAGTTCGTCCCAACGCGCTTGTGGAACTCTGATGATCTACCGGCTCTACTCAAGGCGCGATCTGCAGCTGGATGTGAACCTGCTAACCGCGATCTTTCCCACAGCCTTGGCCGACGCCTTGGATCGCACCCTGACGCAACCAGTGGAAGTGATCACTATGCCCGAGCAGGAGCCGTCTCTGCTCCCCGCACAGGCCGGATAATCGCTTCTCTCTTTAGAAGCGGATAGAATTTTCTGTTCCTTGATCCAGTTCCCATGCACATTCTTCACGTGGTCGGCGCGCGCCCGAACTTTATGAAAGCGGCCCCCGTGCTGCGCGCACTGG
>JAICJP010000321.1 GCA_025928375.1 Candidatus Sulfotelmatobacter sp. | reverse complement strand
TGGAGATGGCCGACGCGCATGTGCGCATTCCCATGCTGGGACAGAAGAAGTCGCTGAATGTCGCCACGGCGGGAGGGATTGTGCTTTACGAGTTGCTGCGGAAATACCGGGTTTCAAACCTAGGTTTCAAGCGTACAGGCCCAGCTCCTAGCTCGTAGCTGACAGCTCACAGCTCATTGCTCCCCCCTCTCATTGCTCCCCCCTCGCCACCCGTGATATCCTCTAAACGTCACAAAGACAATCGATTAAAGACAGGAGTGCAGGAACTTAGTGTTAGCCAGAGAGCAAAAGAAATCCCTCATTGACCAGTACGGGAGAACTGCCAGCGATACCGGGAGCCCAGAGGTCCAGATCGCTCTGCTTAGCGAACGCATTGGCCAATTGACGGAGCACTTCAAGACGCACCAGAAAGACCACGGCTCGCGCCGCGGCCTTCTCATGCTGGTCAGCAAGCGCCGTAGCTTGCTCGACTACCTCAAGAAATACGATACCGAGCGCTATAAGACCGTCATCTCGAAACTCGGCATCCGCAAGTAACGGCGCGCCTGGGTCCCTTCGTTCGGATAACGGAAGGGAACGGCATCTAAGGCTTCAAAGTCCCTCGTGTTTCTCCGCCTGAAGGCTCTGAAACTCGAAACCTGAAACCCGCTTTGCTTCCCCAGGCATTTCTGAGGATCCGTCTCCGTTGAGACGGCTCAGCATCGAGGAAATCTCCACACGTGCGTCAAGCAGCGCAACCCTCATTGTTCCCCGCTGAAGCCAATAACGGGATGGGCACCACTTCGTGTGGTCCCGACCATCCCGCTAACCCGCGGAACGGGAAGGGCACGACTTCCAGTCGTGCCGCTAGCGTTTCGCGGCGAATGCGGACTTTAGTCCCTGAGGGCCTCTTTTCTCAAAGCGATCAGCCTGCTGAGATCTCATCCCTCACGGCTCATCGCTCATTGCTCATCGCTCGGGTTCGAGCGCATGGCTCACTGCCCCAAGCACTCCAAAGGAAAATTCATGAAACCTGAACCAACGACAGTTACAGTCAGTCTCAGCGGCGGCAAAACCATCACTTTTGAAACCGGAAAATTAGCCAAGCAGGCGCACGGATCGGCCGTGGTCCGCATCGGCGAGAACGTGGTGCTCGCAACAGCTACTTCCAATCCTGACCCGCGCGAGGGCATCGATTTCTTCCCCCTCACCGTCGATTACCGCGAATACACCTACGCCGGCGGACGTTTCCCCGGAGGCTTCATCAAGCGCGAAGGCCGCATGAGCGAGCGCGAAGTGCTCACCAGCCGGCAGATCGATCGACCGGTGCGTCCGCTGTTCGCCGAAGGATTCAAGTGCGAGACCCAGGTCATCGCGTTTGTGCTCTCCGCCGACACCGATAACGATCCCGATGTTTGCGGCATCAACGGCGCCTCGGCCGCGCTGCACGTTTCCGACATTCCGTTCCTGGGCCCGATTGGCGCGGTGCGCGTGGGACTGGTCAACGGACAGTTCGTAGTCAATCCCACATACGACGAAATGCGCGAGAGCCTGCTCAATATCATGGTCGTGGGAACGTCAGAAGGCATCGTGATGATTGAGTCCGGCGCGAAGGAAGTAAAAGAAGAAACCGTGGTGGACGCGATTGAGTTCGGCCATACCGAAATCAAAAAAATCTGCGCCGCCATTGACGATCTGCGAAAGAAGGCGGGCAAGCCCAAGCGCACGGTCGAGCCTCCGCAATTCGATCAGGCGTATTACGACGATCTCGAGAAGCGCGTCGGCGCCCAACTCACGGATGCGCTCGATACCAAAAAGCATCCCAAAGCGGAAAGCTACAGCCTGGTAAAAGAAATAAAGAAAAAACTGCAAGAAGCACTTCCGGAAGACGACGATGAGGCCAAGCAGAAGCTGAATCATTACTACGAAGCTCTGCGCGAACGAATCTTCCGCGACCAGGTCATCAAGCAAAAGCGCCGTCCCGACGCAAGGGCGTTCGACGAAGTTCGCGAAATCTGGATCGAAGCCGGAGTCCTGCCCAGAACCCACGGCAGCGCAATCTTCACCCGCGGCGAAACCCAGGCATTAGTAACCACAACTCTAGGCACCAGCGACGACATGCAACGCCTGGAAGGCTTCGAAGGCGAAGCCAAAAAACGCTTCTTGCTGCACTACAACTTCCCGCCGTTTTCGGTGGGGGAAGTCGCGTTTATGCGGGGGGCGGGACGGAGAGAGATCGGGCACGGGGCGCTGGCGGAACGGGCCATTTCGGCCATGCTTCCGCCGGAAGAGAAGTGGCCTTACGCGATGCGCGTGGTCTCGGACATTCTGGAATCGAACGGGTCGTCTTCGATGGCCACGGTATGCGGGGCTTCGATTGCGCTGATGGACGCTGGCGTGCCGCTGAAAGCTCCGGTGGCCGGAGTGGCGATGGGGTTGGTGAAAGAAGGCGAGGAGTACGCGATTCTGACCGACATCGCCGGAGCTGAGGATCATTACGGCGACATGGATTTCAAAGTTGCCGGGACTCGCGACGGGATCACTGCGCTGCAGATGGATATCAAGGTCGGCGGCATTACGGCGCAGATTATGCGCGAGGCTTTGTCGCAGGCGCAGCGCGGCAGGATGCACATTCTCGAAAAGATGGAGGAAGTGATTTCCAGCGGGCGGGAGAAGATTTCCGATTACGCGCCCCGGTTCTACACGGTGCAGATCCCGACCGACAAGATCCGCGACCTGATCGGGCCGGGCGGGAAGATGATTCGCTCGATCGTGGAACAGACCGGAGTGAAGATCGACGTGGAAGACTCCGGGCTGGTGAAAGTTGCTTCCAGCGATCAGGCATCGGCACAGAAAGCGCTGCAAATTATCGGAGACATCACGGCGACGGCCGAGGTGGGTAAAACGTATCTGGGCAAGGTTACGCGGCTGGCGGATTTCGGCGCGTTCGTGGAAATCATTCCGGGGACGGAAGGGTTGCTGCACATCAGCGAAGTGGCGGAGCATCGGATTGCCGATGTGCGCGACGAGTTGAAGGAAGGCGACCAGGTGCTGGTGAAAGTGCTGGCGGTGGAGGGCAACCGCATCCGGCTTTCGCGCAAAGCGATTTTGAAAGAGCAGCGCGCGAAGATGGGTGGTGGTGAGGCTCCTCCGGCGGCGGCGGTCGAAGGTGGGCAGCCGGTACCGGCGGGCTCGCTGGTGATTGAGGGGGGAGGCGATTTTCCGGACGATCCGGATGAGCCCAACTTCAATCGGGAAGGTGCGCCTCACGCTGGAGGCGGCGAGCGTCCGCATGGCGGCGATCGAGGTGGAGACCGCGGCGGAGATCGCGGTGGACGCGGCGGTCGGCCGGGCGGCGGCGGTGGTAGTGGACGCCGGCGACGTGGCGGTGGAGGTGGCGGCGGCGGCCGGCACGGCGGTGGTCATGGCGGACACGGCGGCGGACGACACTAGCCCACAGGCCCTACACATCAACATCATGGAGCTGCGACCTTTTGGTCGCGGCTTTTTTTTGTGCTGTGTACGCCAGGGGATTTCAGCGAACCTACTCTGAAAGGCGTGTGGGTCTAGCGGTCCGCGCTCCAGAGGGGGGTTTGACTGGGGGTGCGAGGTCGGTCATAATTCGAGAAACGCCGCTCCGCATTGCAATCAATCCAAAATACAGGGAGTTCCTGATGTGGAAAAAGCTTGATAATTTTGCGAACCCGCGAACGGACGCGAGCGCCAACGAGTCGCTGGATCCGAATCTGACGGGGGAGGGCGCGGAAACTCCGGACGATCCGTGGCAGATTGGCAAGAGCGATCGCGAGGAATTGGAAGAGGGTTCGCAGTTCGCTGGGATGAGTGAGAAACCGGAACTGCCGAAGGGGCTAGCCGAACAAGCGCCTCCGGTGACGCTGGGGGCGTACACCGAGGCGGTAAACAAGTTCACGAAGAGCGCGAGCGCGTTCATTGAGCATCTGCCGCTTCTGGCAGAGGCGCGGCGCGCCTATGAAGAGGCCACACGGGCGAGCGCGGAATTGCGACGAGTTCTGGATGCAGGGGACGACAATCTGCGCGCGCTGATGTCACACCTCGAGCAGATGGCAAACGTTCACTTCCTCGGCGCTCCGGGTGCGAAGTCCGGTTCCGACGTGCGGAATGCGGAGCCCTCAAAGCTTGGTCCAGTGCGGGTGGGCGAAGAAGCCAAGGGGGCGGTGAAGAGGTTTCCTTGAGAGCGGGGCAAGTTCTTTTTGGGTTAAGCCGCGGCTTCGGTCGCGGCTTTTTAGTTAGTCCTGGGGGTTGGTTGCCGGTCAAGCGGCATCGAAAATAGTTGCCGCGGGGGGGCCGGGCGTCGGCGGGCCGGAGGCCCTCCATTCACTCACTCCTGTGGGGATGGTTGCGGAGAGTGTCGCGTGTTCGTCTGGGACACTGTCGGATTTAGCATCCCGCCCGTGAACTGGCGGGCTATGTTCAATCGCCCTCCGGGACGCGGTCTGAGCAGAAATTATCTTTCGGAAAGTCCCCGTCTAGGTTTTAAGCCCGCCTTAATCCCTGCACTGCCAACGCAGACCGGCGGTGAGAAGAGTTTTCGTGAAGAGAGCAGGAAATGCTCGGCTCACGTCCTGTCGCGTTGCGGAGAGCAGAAAACTCCGGTACAGCTTTCGGTGTAGTGGCCAATCAAAGATTCCGCATATCGGTTCCGGAGAGTTACGGAGGGTACGGTCTAAATATCGCAAATTCAACAAAAGTAAAAGTGCAAGGCCCGGCATGAAATTTTGCTGGCAGACGGTTTGCTGGAGAGAGCGAGAGCCGCGAAATGGCTCCTGGAGGATTTGTGAAAAAGTTTCTATCTTTACCGTCTCTCGCCGCCCTGGCGATCGCACTTGGAATGATCTCCTGGGGCAGCGCGCTGAATGCTCAATCGACACCGTCGACCTCGTCGCCGGATGCGACGCCGTCGCAGCAAACGCCATCAACACAGCAGCCTCCGTCTCCGGAGATGCCGCCTTCGTCGCAGCAGACGCCCGATTCGCAGAGTGGCTCGCAATCGCCCGACGCGACGACGCCGCGCACGCAGACGCCGTCTTCGCAAAGCGGATCGCAGTCGCAGACCCCGGACACGACCGCTCCTGAATCGGGATCGCGCACTGGATCTTCCAACGGCGCGGCCACCGGCTCCGCCGACACCGCCGGCGGCGCACAGACCTTCACGGGAACGGTTGTGAAGCAGGGCGACAAGTACGTGCTGAAGGATGATGCCGGGAAGACCTACGACATCGACCACCAGACCGACGTTGCCAAGTTCGAAGGCAAGCGCGTCCGCGTACAGGGCACGCTAGATCCGAGTGGCAAGATCATGGTGAAGTAAGTTCGGTTTGCTTCTCTGGAGAAAAGCACCGAAAGCATCGGGAAAAACTGCCCGGGCTTTTCGGTGCTCGTTTTTTTTTGGAAAGGTAGCGGACGGAAG